>CALMPX010000460.1 GCA_937871355.1 uncultured Bdellovibrio sp. | reverse complement strand
CTAAACCATCTTGAACAGTTTTTTTCTTTTTTTCCTCTTCGTCTGAGCTTTGGCCGTAACCACGATAATCAAAAATCAAATAATCAAATCCCAAAGTCGTCATCCATTTGAAAAAATTAAAGTGAGTTGTGAGATTTTCACCGTTTCCATGAAAGTGGACGACAAACCCTTTTTAATTTCGGACTGTGCGGGAAAATACCACGCGTGTAAATAGGATTTGTTTTCAGTTTGGGGAATATAAATAATGACTTCTTCCGGAGGAGGAACCAGAAACTTCTTCGACATGTAAGGCTCACGCACTGCGGGATACATGAGGTGGTTGCAGCCTGTTAATACAAAAATCCAGGTACTGGCCAGCAGAGTCATCAGCCAAAGCTTATAAATTTGTGATAATTTCATGGTTTTAAGTGAACTGCGAAATGAATAGTAGTTCAATATTTATTTTTGCTATGATATGAATAGAGCTATTCTAAAGGAAAACAGATGAGCACACCTAATTTGAAAACAAGTCGAAAACCAACTGAAAATCCAGAAATATTTAAAGCACGCCGAAATAAAGTAGCTAAAGCCATTCTAGCTAATGACGGTGATACGACAGCTTTAATTGTGTCCGCTCATCCAGAGCTCATACGTAATGATGACGTTCATTATTTGCACCGCCAAGATTCAAATATGTACTACCTCACAGGGTTCGAAGAACCCGAAAGTATTTTATTACTTCGTCCTGGAAAAACACCTGAATCTGTGATGTTTGTTCGTAATAAAAATGTCGAGCGTGAAACGTGGGATGGTTTTCGTTTTGGGCCAGAAGGCACGCAAAAAGAATTTGGCATAGATCAAGTCTATTCGATCGACCAATTTGTATCTAAATCAACAGAACTTTTATCTGGCTACGAAAATGTATATTACCGCATGTTTAAGAATAAAGAAGTCGATCATCAGTTTGAAAATCTTTTATTAGATTTAAAGCGTTCTTTCGGCCGTTCTGGTTATGGTCTATTATCAGTTAAAGATGCTGATACTTTCTTAGGTGAGTTCCGTTTGATCAAAGATCATACTGATTTGGTTAATCAAAGAAAAGCCTGTGAAATTTCAGCTCAGGCTCATGTCAGCGCGATGAAGGGCACCAAGCCTGGAATGACTGAGCGTCAAGTGCAGGCCTTGCTGGTAACAGAATTTTATAAAAACGGAGCGGCTCGTGAAGGTTATAATCACATTGTGGCCAGTGGAAATAGTGCGACCACGCTTCATTATAATTTCAATGATCAAGTTTGCGAAAATGGCGAATTGTTATTGATTGATTCAGGGGCTGAATACAATTACTACTCAGGTGATATCACTCGTTGTTATCCGGTGAATGGAAAATTTACTCCGGCACAGAAAAAAGTTTATGCCGGAGTCCTTAAAGTTCAAAAAGAAGTTATTAATTACATTAAACCGGGAATTTTCTTTAAAGATTTGCATGAGATGGGAACAAGTCTATTAGTTGATTTGATGTTTGAACTCAATTTAGTCAGTGGACGCAAAGAAGACGTCATTAAATCTTTAGAATACAAAAAATATTATCCCCATGGCATCGGGCATTGGTTAGGTATGGATGTGCATGATGCCGGTCTTTATTATATTAAAGGTAAGCCTCGTCCTATCGAAGCGGGTATGGTCTTTACTGTTGAGCCTGGATTATATATCCCAGGTACAGATAAAACAGCTCCGCCAGAGTTGCGCGGGATTGGCGTACGTATTGAAGATAATATTTTAGTGACAGATCGTGGTTGCGAAGTGATGACATCATCAGTCCCTAAGGAAATCGAAGAAATAGAAGCGATCGTCGGAACTCAAGCGCGCTAGGCTTTATAGCTTTGAGCTCAATAATTATTCGAGGTTTAGATTTTCTTCTAAAACAAGATTCTTAGTGTTGATGTCAAACCACATAAACTGCGCGATTAATGGAGCCATTTTATCTTCGTCGTTAGTGAATAAATTAATTTCTAAATATACATCTGATTGAGGATCAAGAGCTGTCTTAATTTTTTTAATTAGATTCACGTTTTCTTGATATTTATGATCCGTGCCTTTTAAATAGCTTCGAACTTCGACTCGTGCTGGTTTTTTTTTAAATTCGCTGATCTTATGTTTAATTTGCTTCACTGTTTTGTTTTCGATCTTCGGTCGAAGAATCAAGATTTTCGTTGCCTCTTCGCAAGAAAACAAACTGAAAGAACAGATCAATAAAAGACCAAATATAATTTTCATTAGATGAACCTGTGTCCTAACCAATTGTTATTTTTTGCATGTGTTAATAGTTCAGATTCAGTTTTATACATGTGATCATCACGAGATGCAGCGCTGACTGCTATCCGCGTGTGAGTGGCGGCATTCAAAAGTTCAAAGTCTCCCATACTGTTCCCGCTCGATAAAAAAGGAGCTACACCCTTGGTGCGTTGTAATAAAGCTTCTACTTTTCCCGGTCTGTAGGTGATCGGAAAGATTCCTTGATCAGTTATAATCCCGTCTTGAATTTCAGTTTGAACACCAATGACATTATTTATAGAAACACCCAAAGCTAAAGCTCCCGGTTCAACGGCCCACTTAATCGAAGCTGTGACTATGTAAACTTCGACGCCATGATTCATCAAAAGTTGAACAAGTTTTTTTTGATCTTGAAAAATGGGATTCGGTTGAATGCTCTCGTAAGCTAATTTGGCCCATTCACGAACTTTTTCTATTCGTTGATTTTTATTAATTTGTGCCAGCCAAAGAAAGGCTTCACGTGGATCGCCGTTTTTTTCTTTCATATTTAAATAAAAGTCGAAAGCATTTGGTGGGAGTTCTACAAGTTTATGATCAATTTGATATTGAAAGAAATTTTCTCCAAGATCAGCATCCCACAAAGTTCCATCCGCATCAAAAGCCGCGACTAATTTCTGCTGAGAGGTTTTAAGCTCATTCAGATTTTTTTCAATTTGGGTCCAGTAGTGTTCGGGGTAGGGTTGGTAATTCATCCGTAAATGATATTCTTTTATTGTGTACATTTCAAGGAACTCATATCAGACTATACGTATATGAAAGTCGATTTTCGCATAGCTCAATTACAGGATTTAGACGCCATCTATCAATTTGCCGAATCCCGTCTTAAGGTCGAGATTCCAGATGACATGGAACGCATGATAAAAATTTGGAGCTCTCTTTTTCGTAAAGAATCGCTAGAACATTATTTAAAATTAGGCTGGAGCTTCGTCGCCGAAGACGAAGCTAAAAAGTGTGTGGGCTATTTTCTGGGTCAACCGCTTTTATTTGTCGAAGGACAGACGCAAACACTTTGGGTTGAAGATGTTCAAGCTCAAACAGCTGAAATCAGTGCCGATCTGATAGAAATTTCTTACAAACTCTCTCGGGATAAGCATTTTCAAAAAGTCATCTTGCCTCCAGGGACACAAAATTTCTTAGAATATAAAAATATTAAACATCAGGCCTCTCTTCCAACCATTTGGTGTAAAACAACAAAATGAAAAATTTCTCACCTCAAACCCGTTATGAAAATATCGTCAAACTTCAAAATGAAGAGTTTGATTTGCTTATTATTGGTGGCGGCATCACTGGAGCCGGCGTCGCCAGAGACGCAGCCATGCGTGGAATGCGCGTCGCTTTAGTCGAAGCCAATGACTTTGCTTACGGAACATCATCACG
Organism: uncultured Bdellovibrio sp.; assembly: GCA_937871355.1. GTDB lineage: Bacteria > Bdellovibrionota > Bdellovibrionia > Bdellovibrionales > Bdellovibrionaceae > Pseudobdellovibrio. The sequence continues at coordinate 904 of CALMPX010000460.1, read as the reverse complement.
TTCAAGTAAATTGGTTCACGGTGGAATTCGTTACCTCGAAAACATGGAATTTAAATTAGTGTTCGAAGCCCTCACCGAAAGAGCCAAACTTTTTGCCTTGGCTCCGCATTTAACTCATCCTTTACGATTTGTTATTCCCCTTTATGAAAATAGTCGCGTGGGAATGTTTAAAATGGGTTTAGGCATGATGTTGTATGATGTATTAGCTTTATTTAATGCGCCGGAAATGCACGAGCGTTTAAACGCGCAAACGACAATGGATCGTTATCCGATTGTAAACAGCAAAGAGCTGATCGGATCATACGTTTATTCCGATGGCTATATGGATGATGATCGACTCGTGCATGAAACTTTAAGAGCAGCAAATGAAAATGGTGCCGTCTGTGTCAATTACACGAAAATCGATTCAGGACACAGCACCAATGGAAAATTAGACGCGTTGAACGTAACCGATTTAAAATCAAATCAAAAATTCGCTATTAAGGCGAAGCACATTATCAGCACAGTGGGCCCGTGGACTGATTTAGTCGGAGAAAACCTCGTTCAGAAGTGGAAAAAAATTCTTCGTCCTACCAAAGGTATTCATCTTACTTTTTTAAAAGAAAAATTAAATCTAGAAAGTGCCGTGGTCATGGCCGCTGAAAAAAGCGACCGTATTGTCTTTGCGATTCCACGGCATGAAATGATTATCGTTGGAACCACCGATACCGATTTTAAAGATCATCCTGAAAATGTTTCGGTCACAGCAGAAGACGTTGAATATTTGTTGAAAATCACCAATCAGTATTTTCCAGGGGCCCATTTAACTGCGAAAGATATTGTCTCTTCGTACGCCGGCGTTCGCCCTTTGGTGCAAGATGACTCGGCTTCTGAAGGCAAAACTAGTTGTGAAGACACCATCATG
>CALMPX010000459.1 GCA_937871355.1 uncultured Bdellovibrio sp. | reverse complement strand
AGCATGAGATTTGAGGGTGACATAGCCCACAGCTATGCCTCCTAAATGAGCTAAATAAGCCACTTCGGTTCCGGCGAATCCAGAACTTAAAAGTGAAGCGAAATCGATACCTCCGACGATCAGCACAAAATACTTAGCCTTCATCGGAAACATTCCCATGAAGTAGGTCACTCGTTCCGAAAAAATAATACCATAAGCTAACAACAAACCAAACAAGGCTCCTGAGGCCCCCATAACCGGCATAACCAATGGCGTGCGAATCGAAGTGGTGGCTGAGTATATGGCAACGCCGATGCAGTATACGATAGCCGCTCCAATACCAGTTACAAAATAATAGGTGGTGAAAAATTTAGAGCCCCAATGTCTCTCAAGCTCTGAACCAAAGAAGTACAGCATCAACATATTAAATAAAATATGAAATGGAGACATCGCATGCAGAAACATATAGGTCACCAATTGCCAAAGATAAAAGTTCTCAATCACTTGAGCCGGGTACAAGGCCAAAGGTTGCCAAATATTAATTTTAAAAATTCCACCGACCACAATTTGCAAAACGAACCAGACAAATCCAGTTACGATCATTAAGCGTTTGACCACCGGAGTTATTGGCATCATCTGAAGACTCATCGGCTCTCCTTCACTTTATAATTTTTAAAATATTTTTTAAATACATCCAAAGTATCTTCAATATTTTCGACGACTAATTTAGTTTCCGCGATCAAAGGGAAAAAATTCAGATCACCATTCCAACGAGGAACCAAATGAAAATGTAGATGATCTGGAATTCCCGCACCTGACGCAGATCCATTATTTAAACCTAAGTTGTACCCTTGTGGATTATATATATCGGTGACAGCTTGAACTGCGATCTTCAAAGTTTGCATAAGATCCGCGTATTCCTGAGCCTGTAAAGATAAGAAATCACCACAATGACGAAGTGGCAAAATCAACAGATGACCACTATTATAGGGAAACTTATTAATGACGATTTGCGAATACTTGGTCTTGTAGACACACAAATTTTCTTCGATTTGGTCTTTTTTAACTACGTCGTCTCTATAGCAAAAAACACAACCTTCTTTTTTCATTAATTTTCGAACATATTTCAAACGGCCCGGACGAAAAAACACATCTCGCTCCATCGGCCAGATATCTTTGTTCAATCCAACAATGGACGGCCCCGAAGAAGATTTTTTATTTTTCTTCGTCGTCTTTTTGGTTATTTTAGCTGAGTTTCTTTTCGTTGTCTTTTTCAAATTACCAATACCCTGGCATCATAAATAAAGGTTGATTCAATAATTCAGTTTTAAAAATATTTTTCATCCATCGTGACGATGAAAATAATGGGGCCGCTGCGATTGAATTTAATTCATCTTCTTCACGGTTGTCGATAATCATCTCCCACCAGTTCTCTTTGCTTTTAGAAGGCTTCACAACTTTATAGTCATCTCCAAGTTTTGCCATATTGGCCGCCATACGAACTGCATCCTCGAAAGTCCCTTCAGCATCAGCAAATTTTAACTTAACGGCCGTAGCCCCTGTCATAACTCGTCCGTCTGCGTACTTAGAAACGACTTCGTCGCTCAAGTTTCGAGATGTCATGACCGTGTTTTTAAATTGAAGATAAACTTCATCGATCATACTTTGGAATAACTGACGCTCATCTTCACGCATGGAACGATATTCAGAACCAGAATCTTTAAACTTTCCCGAAGTAATAGTGTATCGCTGAACCTTGGCCCATTCGTATAGTTTTTCCAAGTTAGCAAACTCCATGATAACTCCAATCGATCCAATCATCGCGCCCGGAGCAACCAAAATTTTATCACAAGCCAATGCGGCATAATATCCTCCACTAGCAATTAAACCAGTTGATACGCACACGACAGGCTTCTTCGTTTCTTTTTTTGCACGAATAATTTCGTAATAAATCTCTTGAGAAGGTCCTACTGCACCTCCTGGAGAATTAATATCGATAACAATCGCTTTAACAGCAGGATC
>CALMPX010000458.1 GCA_937871355.1 uncultured Bdellovibrio sp. | reverse complement strand
AAGCGAAAATATCACTTTTTTTTTTTTTTTTTACTGACCGGAATTTTCGTTGGTACTTCTTACATTCCCTTCCCGGCATGGGCGGTTCTTTTTTGCTATATCCCTCTGTGGTTCGCACTGATTGTGGCTGAAAATGAAAACCTCTCGCTAAAGACACAATTCATGATGGCTTGGTTAAGCCAATTCACATTAACTTTAATTGGATTCAATTGGATTTACTACACTTCGACTGAATTTGGGCACTTACCTCCGGTCCTCGCCGCGATAACTCTGGTGCTTTTTGCCGCCGTGATGAATATCTACATTCCTTTAGCCTCAACGATGGCCACTTGGTTAAAAAGAAAATTCAATCTTTCCACCGTTCAGCATATTTTTATGATCGCCCTCTCAATGTCTCTCGCTGAAAGAGTTTGGCCAGGCATTTTTCAGTGGAATTTAGGTTATACTCTGCTATGGATGAAGTGGCCCCTGTTTCAATGGGCTGATACCGTCGGCTTTTTAGGATTGTCTTCGATTATTTTACTCATCCAAGCCGCGTTGCTGACAGCTCTTTTAAATTATAAAACAAATAAAAAAATGTTTTCGGCACTCACATTAGGAATCATTGCTGTTTTGGTCATTATGCATTTCACCGGTCTTGCCAAAGAAACCACTTGGTCTGAAACAGATCAGTCCGTCAGTTTTACTCTCGCACAAGGTAATATCGGCAATGAAGAAAAGTTGATTTCAGAATATGGTCGCGGTTTTCAACCGGCCATTATTGAAAAATATATTTCACAAACAAATGAATACTTGACCAAAAAAACTGAAGAAAACCTTCAGTTTAAATCTGATATTATATTATGGCCAGAAACGGCCATGCCAATATCTATGGATCCTCACTTTGAAAAGCACCCTCTGCAAATGAAAATTCAATCCCAAGTCAGAAACTGGAATTCAGTTCTCATCACGGGGGCTTATTCCACGGATCAGTTCAAGCGTGATCACTTAGGATCACTCATTACCCGCAACTCAGTCTTTTTCTTAGGGTCTGACGGGCCCCAACAACCCGCCTATTACAAATCACAACTACTCGCCTTCGGAGAATATATGCCCTTCGGAGAAATGTTTCCTTTTCTCTATAAGCTTCTACCGTTTGTCGGAACATTCGAACGAGGACCTGGTCCTGTAGCTAAAAAGCTTTCTTTGGCGGATCAACGGACTATTCATGTTGGCCCTCAAATTTGTTACGAATCGCTTGATCCTGAATTCTCACGGGGGTTAGCTCAGGCCGGTACTGATATTATTTTTAATGTGACTAATGATTCATGGTTTGGAGATTGGGCCGAACCCTACCAACACATGATGATGACATTGGCACGCGGTGTAGAAGTGCGTAGACCGCTGGTTCGCGCCACCAATACGGGGTTTAGCTCTGTTATCTTAGCCAACGGTCAAGAATTAGAGCGATCCCAAATAAATACAAAATGGGTGCACACTTATGATGTTTCCTATAAATCCAGCGCTCCCTTATCATTCTACACGCGCTGGGGGCATTTCGACTGGATTCTCCTTTTCTTTGGTTTAATTATTATCATCATCAATCGACCTATCAATATGAGAAAAAATAAATGACGAAAACAAATTATCCGATCAAGAATTTAGACTGGAATGAAATTTTAGAGCGTCTACAAAATTATTCAACCAGCGAAATAGCTAAAGCTGAAGTGATGGCTCATACTTTACCCTTAGCTCATGCCACAGCTGCCGAAAAAAGCTTCTACGAAATTGAATCGGCTAGCCTAGTTATTTCCACGGGTCTGCGTCCGCACATGGAAAGTTTAGATCTTTTCGAAGTTTGGTTTGCTCGACTCAGAAAAAATGCAGTACTCAAAACGCTTGAATTAAAAGATGTACGTCACTTTTGTTTAGAAGCGATCACTTTAAAGGAAGCTTTAAAAGTTCAAGAAACGGCTTGGGCCAAAGAAATTCACG
>CALMPX010000457.1 GCA_937871355.1 uncultured Bdellovibrio sp. | reverse complement strand
AAAATATCTTCGATTCTACCACAGATTTGTTCTACTTTTGTTGGCGAAAACTGATCAAGCATATCGTAATAGGTAAACTTTAAAAGATGTGGACCCTCAATATCATTGGAGTAGGCAAAAACATCGGACATATCACGATAAAGTTTTTGAAAAGCTCTACTGTCATTGACCTTTGGTAAAACTATCGCAGCTCTTATTAAGCTGTATGGCAAAATCCAATCATTAAACTTGTAAGTGATATCTTTAGGTAGATTAAAATAATTTGGATTTTCGCCAACTAAAGCCTGAAATTCCGCTCTTGAAAAATTGTCTTGAATATATTCAGATAAAGCGTCAACTGGTTCTTTTGATGGCAGTCCATCTAAATAGCAAAGAATAAAATCAATTGTCTGAATTCTTAGTTTAAATAATTTTTTCCTTAAGTTTTTTTCTACTTCAACTACTTCTTGATTCAAGACCATTTTCTCAAATTCAACTAATCTGGAGGCTATCGACTTAGACTTACCATCTTTCAATGAACTGCTTGATTGGAGTTGGCTCTCGTATTTGATTGAATGTGATATCTTTGGTGCTTCAATTACAATTGGTTCTATTTCTCTTTCTTCATTTTTTCTTCGCTCTTCTTCATTTTTAAAATACGCAGTCGGTCGCACAAGTGATTTAACCTTTAAAAGTCCTGTTTCAAAAACAATTTTGGGTACGCGGACTCCTGTATGAAAAACAGATTCAAACCATGGGTAGGGTTCAAATGGCTCCCTGCTACTTATCGACCCAGAAATATAACTCTGCTCTTGAGATAATAGGTGCTCCTTGAATAATCTCAATACGTCAGAAAAAGCCTGATCTTCAATAGAATCCTCGCCATTCAAACGCACGATAGGCGGGACACTGGAAAAGAAAACTGTGAACAATAATTCACGCTTTCTTATTAAAGCAAGATTTTGCTCTTCGTCCTTAGTTAGGACTCTAACAAAATAATCTTTACCTCGAGAAATTCTTAAATTAATTTCGTCATATTCATCAGGATCAATTTTAAAAATCGAGAATGTTTTTTTCCAGCCAAGAACGGAAAGCATTTCAAAAACACTAGGCGAAAAACACCTCACCAAATCTCTATCCGAGATCACCGATTCAATTTCTTTGTATCTCTCAATTTCTAAATACAAGTCTTTTGTATTTAAACTAATAGTAGCCGTCAGAATATCTTCAATCCAACGATAGTCGGTATTAAATCGAACCGCTAATGATTGGGCTGTCCTGTGAATGACTGGCTTTTCACCATCACGAGCCCGACGAATTTTGTGGCGCTCGTTAAATCTCCAACTGCTATCTATCTTCATTACTTACAATTAGCACCAAAATTGGCACCAATCAATGGCTTGATTACCACTATCCTAACTGGGTAGGCATCTCATACCGCCAATGGTTTGGCTAAAGCCCAGTGAACTAGAAATTGTCTAGACCACTTCTTGGCTGGCTCTCGTTTTAACCCAAACCAAACTTTTGTCCCGCCCTGGGACTTTAAATTGACTTTTCCAAGTTATTTCAATACCTTTGTCTCGAACTGGTGGATACGCTGGACTCAAAATCTTGTGTACTCACGTACGTGCCGGTTCGAGTCCGGCCCGAGGCACCAATTCCACAAAAACTACATCTGTTGCAGAGTTTCGACAATAAGCTGTGCCGCGCGGCCCGATTGGGCCTGATTTTTTATATACAGGATGGGTTGTAGAACATGTGTATTTTCCAGCTGCCATTTAATAGGAATTAATGACTTATCCTTAAGTTCTTTTTCAATCAGATGATGTGGTAACCAACCAAATCCCATCTTTTTATGAATGGCGTCTTTCTTGGCTGTAAAATCACTCAAGAAAAAAGAGGCGGACTTTTCTAACTCAATCGTATTCAAACCCAGTTTTGATCCTGAACCTCGAATGGTCAGAAAATCAAAGTTTTCTAATTCTGACGAGGTCCACTTCGTCATTTTTTGGTGAACCGGATGATCCTTATGAGCCACCAAATGAGTTTTAATAGGACGCAATAAGATCGACTTTAAATTTCGATCTTCAATCGGTAATAAGGAAATCATTATATCGGCATCTAAATGGTCAAAACTGTTCGGAACACCTTCTAGAAAATCAGTGTAGGTTTGTATAACCGTTGTTATTTTGTCTGCTCTAAATTTTTTATATAATGATAAAAAAGGATCAAAGGGTAGAATCCCATCGATCACTATTTTCAGCGAAGGCTCCCACCCCGCTTGAAATTGTCCGCACAGGCGTTCGAGTTCATCAACGCGGGCTAAAATTTCATGGCACTTATTATATATTCGCCGACCTGATGGCGTTAAAGTATTGCGATAAGCTTTACGGTTAAAAAGATCGAAACCACATTGTTGTTCCAGTTTTCGAATTAAATAGATCAACGACGAATGACTTTTATGTAATTTCTCGGCGGCCTGGGTATACCCGCCACAATCCACGGTCGCACAAAGAGCCTTGGCTTGATCTATACTTATTTCCATAACTATTTTTAAACTAGGCCTGATAACATTGTCAAAATATTTAACAATATTACGCAAATCATTGTTCTATTTTTATAATTATTGCTGGATTAGTCTTAAATAAATCAAGGACTTTAAAATATGATTCACATTGAAAAAATCCACCATGTCGCCTACCGCTGTAAAGACGCCAAAACGACAGTCGAATTTTACCAAAAACATCTCAACATGGACCTTCTGGTCTGCATAGCTGAAGATAAAGTTCCTTCAACCAAAGAACCAGACCCTTATATGCATGTTTTTTTAAATGCGGGTTCAGGGAATATTTTGGCTTTTTTTGAAATCACCGGGCAAAAAGAAATGAGTCGCGATTTAAATACTCCGCAATGGGTTCAGCATATCGCTTTTCAAGTCAAAGACGAACAAGCCCTGATAGAAGCGAAAAATGAATTAATTGCAAAAGGACTCGAGGTCATTGGAGTGACTGAACACGGCATTATCAAATCCATCTATTTCTTTGATCCCAACGGCCATCGTCTTGAATTGACCTGCGCCGTGGGCACGACACAAGAAATGATTGAACTTAAAGAAGTGGCGCCACGAATGCTTGAAGAATGGTCTCAAACTAAAAGACCACCCAAGCACAGTGCTTGGCTGCATGAAAAAGAATTTAAAAAATAAAAATAGAAAGAAAACTTATGAATACAATTGGATTGAATGGAATTAGTTTTGTTGAATTTAGCAGTCATGATCCTCAAAAACTAGAAGACTTATTCTTAGCTTTTGGCTTTTCAAAAACACGAAAACATAAAAATAAAAATATCGATTATTTTAATCAAAACGATATTCATTTTCTCATCAACAATGATCAAGAAAGTCGAGCCATACAGTTTTCAAAAAAACATGGTCCCTGTATCAGCTCGATGGGATGGAAATTTGAAAATCCTCAGAAAGCCTACGATCATTGTCTTCAAAGAGGCGCCACGCCCGCTAATGGTGATTTAAGTTATAACAATGGTGAGCTCATTCCCGCGATTTACGGCATTGGAGAAAGTCTCATTTATTTTATGAAAAATACAGCGACTCAAGAAGAAATCTCTTCGCTCGGAATGATCCCACACCCTCATCCCGTTTACCGCCAAAGTCTTGGATTTACCGTGATCGATCATCTGACAAATAATGTAGAAAAAGGCTCGATGCAAACGTGGGCTGATTTTTATAAAAATATTTTTGAATTTA
>CALMPX010000456.1 GCA_937871355.1 uncultured Bdellovibrio sp. | reverse complement strand
CTTTAAATTTATATTTTTTACCTAAGTAAACATCCATGTTACGTACAGTACGTAAATCGATTTGAGAACCTGGTAAGAAAGCTTTTACTCCGATATCAACAGATAATCCGCCTTTAACTTTAGCGATAACTGTACCTTCGATGATTTCTTCGTTTTCAGCTGCTTTAGAAATATCAGTCCATGCACGTAACATGTCCGCTTTATCTTTAGACAAGGCGATCATGCCGTTTTCATTTTCAATACGGTCAATAAGAACTTCAACAGTTTCACCCACTTTAACTTGGCGAACACCATCAACAATTCTGAATTCGTTGATTGGAATTAAACCTTCTGATTTATAATTGATATCTACCAATACATAATCAGATTGGACTTCAACAACTTTACCGGTAACAACGTCACCGACGCGGAAGTCTTGGTCTTGAGTCGAAGCTTGAAACATAGTTTCAAACTCACCTGTTTTATTTGCTTGCGCATTAAACCCAGGGTTTGCGGCAATTTTTGAGTCTTCAGCATCTAGCATAGCTAATACCGATAGTTTTTCTTTTTGGCTCTTGCTTATCGTTTTGTTCATGTTTTGTTTTTTTTCCTTCTACGCAGAAAGCCCTCTTGGAGCTTAAAGGTGAACAGCTGTTCTACTTTTTTTACAGAATTCGGTCAAGGCCAAATAGTAAGGTATTTGGCCCGTCGTTATTCGACGATTTTATAGAGCTTTTTAACGTCAGACTTAGGTAAAGCATCAAAGTGCCACCACTCGTGCGGGAGCTGAATAAACCCCGCCTGAGTCATGGCCTCACGCAAAATTAAGCGGTTATCCACATGTTTTTGTGAAATTAGCCCCTGCTTCAAGAATTGCGTCTCCAATTGAGGCTGAGAAAGCTCAGTGAAGGCATCGAATACAGTGCCCATGTCCAACTCAAGACCCTGCTCATCCAAGACCGACAAGTCTAAAGCGAAGCCATAATTGTGCATAGAACCACTAACTGGGTTTGCGACGTATTTTTCTTGCTCAGTTCCGACAACATGCTCCCAAAGTTTATACTGGGCTGAACGCGGACGTAGAGCATCAAAAATAATCAATTTATAGCCCGGCTTACTTTGATTCAAATAAGCGATGGCTTGAGACAATTTAAGAGCGGCATTCTCATGAAGATAAGCCTTGTTAAAAACGCCATACACATTTTTTCTCATAAAATTATTTTTCGTGGCATAACGCAAATCCACCGTTAGTTTTGACGAGGATCTCATTTCAATAAATTCTTTGCGAGACTGAACTTCTTTTAATGATTTTTCCACAACTTGATTTAACGATTCTTTTTTTTCTTTTTATATTGGTAAGCTTTTTGT
>CALMPX010000455.1 GCA_937871355.1 uncultured Bdellovibrio sp. | reverse complement strand
CCAAGTAGGTCCTTGAACGGAATCTTCTAATGATTTTGATCCAAGATAATGTATTAAAGGTACAATGTATTTTTTAAGTTGCTTATTATCCTTCATCATTTTTAAGTACCACGGTAAACTAAGTCCCATTTTATCAATATAAGGTGTGCGAATGACAGCTGCTGGAGTACCTGATAAACGCGTGGTCATGACGATATCTTCGGGGTTTGAACGAACCACAGCGTCTTTGTAATCCTGTGGGATCTTTGCTTCGGTACTGGCGATAAAACGCGTGCCGATGCTCACAGCGGAGGCCCCCAGAGTGATCATTGAAGCCATGGTGGCGCCGTCGGCGATTCCACCAGCGGCTATGACGGGAATCGATAGTTCTTTTTTTAACCAACTCACGAGAACAATCGGTGAAATAGGACCCGCATGTCCGCCGGCTCCGGTTCCGACAGCGATGACACCGTCTGCGCCCATATCTTGGCATTTTAAAGCGTGTTCTAAGTTGACCACGTCGCATATCACTTTAGCTCCATTTTTGTGAGCGGCGGCGATAACCTCTTTAGGCGATCCGAGGGAGGTTATAAAAAGTTCCACTCCATTGTCCAAAGAGTGTTTAATGTCTTCTGTTGCGCGCGTATTACTTTTATTAACAATAATATTTACACCAATAGGTTTTTTAGTTCGTGATTTGATTTCTACAAGTGTTTTTTGATACTCTTCTGCTGGTCGGTAATTAAGCGATGGGAATGTCCCAATGCCTCCGGCTTCGGAGATATTAACGACCATGTCCGCGTTAGAAACTAGGAACATCGGCGCGCCTATTATTGGATATTGAATGCCTAGCATCTTGGTAAACGGTGTTTCAATTTTTTTCATAGTATTAGAGTGACTTAGTTAAGATGATTTGGCTAGAATTTTGGTATGTCAAAATTTGAATTTTTTAAGATTAATGTTTTTCTGCGCGTTTATACCTGGATCAAGATACCGTTGATTGGTTTTTGTTCTCCAAAATTGATGGAATTGACCGATCGTCGTTTGGTTTTGAAGATTCCGTTGGGTTATCGAACTCGTAATCATTTAAAATCAATGTACTTTGGGGCTTTGGCTATTGGTGCTGAAATGTCGATTGTTCTCATCGCTATTTTAAAGATCAAAGAACATACCGATGCCGGTGGTGATCGTATTGATTTTGTATTTAAAGATTTTAAAATTGATTTCTTAAAACGTCCGGACGGAGATGTCCATTTTATCAGTGATGATATTCAAACTGTTGTCGCGCAAGTTGGTGAAGCAAAAAACTCGCTCGAGAGAATTAATAAAACGATGAAGGGCTATGCCGTCGTTCCATCGATTGATCCCAATGAACGAGTTGCTGAATTTGAGCTGACATTATCGCTCAAACGTCGCCCTCAAAAAAATAAATAAGAATAAATTAAGTGAAAGAGTGATCTATGTCTAAAAAAGATGTATTCGGTGACGAAGTTAATATGAAAAATACCAATGACTTTGCTTCTATGTTTGAACAAAGCATGGGCGGAGTAGGTCGTAAACTGTCGGTTGGCGATACATTTATCGGTGAAATCTTGTCGATCGGCCGCGAAGAAGCCTTTGTCTCGACTTCAGGGACTCAAGATGCCATGATTTTACGGGCTGATTTACTCGATGCTGAAAAAAATCTAAAATATAATGTCGGAGATCGTATCGAAGTCACAGTGGTTAAAACTAAAGGCGGAGAAATTCGCGTCACTCGTGCCGGAAGCAAAAAATCAAATCCAGATTTAGATTCTTTAGAAGACGCTTACGATATGGAAATGGCCGTCGAAGGGCGCGTCACTGAGGTCTGTAACGGCGGCTTCCGCGTCAATATTCAAAATAAAATTGCTTTCTGTCCCGTCAGTCAAATGGATTACAAAGTGGGTGATCATCAAAGCTACGTTGATAAAAAATTTGAATTTTTGATTACCCAGTTCGATCCTAAAGGACGTAATCTTGTCGTGTCTCGTCGACGAATTTTAGATCTTCAAAAAGTTGAAAGCGAAGGCGAATTTCTCAATAAAGTTAAGCCCGGCGACATCGTTGATGGGTCGGTGACTCGCATGGAAAAATTCGGAGCGTTTGTTTCTTTAGGTGGAGGCGTAGAAGGTCTTTGTCATATTTCAGAAATCGGCTGGTCGCGCTTGCAAGATCCTTCAGAAGTTTTACACATCGGACAAACGGTTCAAGTTAAAGTTTTAGACTTGGTTGAAATGGACGGCCGTTTGAAAATATCACTCAGCATCAAGCAAGCCGGTGGCGAAGGTGACCCTTGGCTCATGGTTCCGCAAAAATATCCACTGGGTTCAACGCATGAAGGCACCGTCGAGAAAAAAGAACAGTACGGATTATTTGTTAACATTGGTCCTGGTGTAACGGGTTTATTGCCTCGTTCGAAATGGCGTGATCATGTTGATGCGGCTACTTTTGAAAACAAGAAAAAAGGCGATAAAATTAAAATTCAAGTGGATGAAATTTTGTTTGAGCAAAAGAAAATGTCTTTAGGTGTTCAGGGTTCGGCGGATGATCAGTCTTGGCGCGAACACAGCGCGGCTACGGCGAAATCAAGTTTCTCAACGAATAATAACTTTGGATCATTAGCCAATTTAATGAAGAAAAACTAATTTCATCATGGAAATATCTCCTCAAAGTAAAACCTCTAAACTACTTAAAGTTTTGGGAGTTACTTTAGGAGCCGGCGTTGTTATATTTATAATTTTTATTGGCATTATTTTTTATTATCTTCCGTCGGCCAAACAACTGAGTAGCTACTTTAAAAAAGATAAAGCCGTTCAATCGCAACAGATTAAGAATAAACCTGTTCAATCGACGATTTCTACAGATGAGACTTCCTTCGATCAAGTCAATGTGACTTCTGCCGACAATACTTTTGCAGAAGAAAAATCAACTCATCCGGTCGATAAAGTTAAAGAGTTCGAAGCACTCAAAGAGTTTATTGATGAGAAAACACCGGCGATGGTTTTTTGCAGTAAGTTAAGTCAAGCTAAGACGGGCCCTTTGAATGTTCTCACGAGCAAGAAACAAAAAGAAATTAAAAATTCAGATGGAACAACCTCTCATGTGAATACCACATTTGATGCTGAAGATCTTGGTGATGATCTTCGATTGGAAGCGATCAAACCATTTTTTAAAACAGTTTTGAAGCAACCTGAGATGCAAAGATTGATCTCGATGTTGATTCAAGATGATTCGTTTAAAAATAATCCTGAAGCAGCCTCGGATGGATTATTTGATAAAGCTAAATTCTACAAACAGGCTTATTCCGCCTATTCAGAAATGAAATACAATTTACCGGAATATGAATCCATCGTCGATCGAAGTTATTTGATGTATAAACTGAATGATCTGATTGCATTTAAACCAGAATTACAAAATGATCCGCGTATTATGAAATTTTGTGACGAAAGTGAATATCAATCTAATTCTTATTCCCCAGTTGACTTTGGAAATGAAAAACAAGTCTTTGAGCGGCTCATTCAAGAGCTGGGAGTAGATCAGAAAGCGATTAAATATGATCCAGAATATAAAACGACTTTGAAATTAGATTTCTCAGGAAATAATTTACAAATCGGTGGAGGTTGGCTGAATGAGTTGATGCCGAAGGATCCATCGGCAATCAAACAGTAAATAAAAAAAGCCGTTCATAGATGAACAGCTTTATTATTCTTAAAAATTTACTTAAATTCTAAAGCCCACGTATTTAAAAATCCGACATCACGCGCTGCTAAATCTTGAACGGCGATTTGGTAGACGCCCATTTTACTTTCGCTTCCTAAGATCGAAGTGACTTCGTAAACTTTATTAATATTATCTACTGATCCACCCGCGCGCGAGTGAAGTGTAGCGACTTTGCCTGATGGGGAAGTCACTTTGATCACTAAATCTCCGATATAGGGGTGAGTGATATTAACCGAGACATAAACTTTTCTACTTCCGGGAATAGCATCTGCGGTTAAAGCACTTTTGATTCCCGCTGTTTTGTTATCAGGAATAGATAAATTGGCTGTCACTGAGTATTTACTGCTTGTGGGTTGTGGGTCTGGTGGAATAACCACGCCTGCACTGGGGATATATTGTTTGACGACAGAAATACGTGTGATGTCTTCACCACGGCAAGAATCTTCGGCGCACACGTTTGATACGGTACAATTTCCTTGTTGAACGAAATCAGTTTCACCACGAACTAAAATACCCTCGATCAACCCCGAGTTAGCATTGAAAACTGCGGAGCCAGAGTTTCCTCCGTAAGTATCTACACTGGCGATTAAGAAATCGGCGTTAGCGACAGATCTGACTTTTCCGCCCGTAGTTATTTTCGTTGGTAATCCCGTTGGATGACCGATGACAACTAAGGGATCTCCGACGGCAGCAGCTCCTGATTGTCGAATGGGAAGCACGGCATGATTGGAAACTTTACGATCCAATTTGATCACGGCAAAATCAGCAGAGCCGCTGGTTAGAACTTGTTTGACTATAGATTTGCATTTATAGACTTCGCTTGAAGCGACGGATGTCGGTAAAATGCTAGCCGCTTTAACGGCGTAACCGAAGACAAAGTTAACCTTAGCGCAATCCGATGCGTTTTGAATACAATGTCCCGCGGTAATAATCGTATCTTCTCCGACTAATGATCCTGAGCAAAAAGCTGCGGTGCTTTGCTCTTTAAATTTTTCCGAAGAACATAATTGGTAAGCTGTTCCGAAAGGCGTCCCTTTGATTGATACCGAGCTGCCATTCACAGATAAATCTCCACTGTCGATCAAGGCCACCGTTGAATCAGCTAATCGTTTTAAACTGTCGTCACTAACTTGATAAAGATCTAATCGTCCATCTGATCCGTAAATCACACGAGAACTGACTTCTGGCTTTGATTGATCAAAAGTTGAAGTATTATTTTCTGTCGCTGCCGGCGCGCATCCTTGAATGACGAGCAGCACGCTTAAGAGGGGCGGAATCAGCAGGTTTCTTTTTCTTAGATGCACTATAACTCTCCTTGTTATTAAAGCGTTTGAAATTTAAGACCAAAATCCTGTGGTCTGTAGCACAGTGGAAAGACAAGGTAGGGCTAAAGAATGGTTAGTGGAGGTGGTCTAGATTTTAAATTATTTTTGTTTATCTATAGTTAAACAATCACTAAAGGTCTTCGGTGGAACCTGGAAATATGAAATACCATTGAACTTCTCAAGAAACTTTTGAATAATAAATAAATACAAAGGGGAACGTATGAAACAAATCATGATGATCGTAGCCGTTTTAGGTTTAACTATGTTAACAGGGTGCGCACATTCGCATATGAAAAATGACAAAGCTTGTGCTGAATGCGCGGGTAAAAAAGCTCAATCAGGTTGTGCTGAATGCGGCGATAAAGCACCCACAGCAGGTTGTCCTGATTGTAAAACTGAAGCTAAAAAGTAAATTTAACTTATAGACGTCTTAATTATAAAGACGTCTAAATTGTAATAATATTAAATACTTACGAATAATCAAACGATTGTTTGACTTTTCCAAATGATCCTTTATTCTGTCGTCTATGTCAGAAGATTCTAAAAAAAATAAAGATAGTTCTCAACGGAAGAGCGTCGTGTAGGGAAAGAGTGTA
>CALMPX010000454.1 GCA_937871355.1 uncultured Bdellovibrio sp. | reverse complement strand
TAAGTAATACGAGTGATGCTAATATTGTTTTCATGACTTAAATGTTAGTTGGTCGTTGTTTTTAAGTCCACAGTTACTTCGATGTCATCAGCGATTTTAATACCCGCGTAACTAGGTAAAGTATCCATAAAGTCTGTGACTTTAATTTTGAAGACCGCGACTCCCGTGACAGTTGAGTTCTCTTTTGAGAGTTTAATGGTTCCCGTGACGGGCTTAGTCACGCCGTGCAGCTGCAAGTCCGCAGCAAATGGTTGTTCAACCGACTGAGAAGTTAAACTGGCTAATTTAAGACTGTAATCTTTAAATGTGATAGTTGAAGCGGGGTACTTTTCAACTTCTAAGTATTTATTTTTCATTTTTTCATCACGAAGATCAATTTTAGTTGTTAACTTTTTCATGTCGATCGTGAGTGTCCCTTGCAGTTTATCATCGGCTATTGTTAAATCGCCATGAGGGCCCGTGCCTTCGCCGACGATCTTAATCATCGCGGGTCTTCCGACCGCAAGAAATCCCACTTTTCCATCGGATTCTTTGAAAGAAAGAGTTTTACCAACGGGAGCCAGTTTTGTTTCCGCCGTTGTCTTTGCGGCAAGTGGTTTGGGCGCTTTAGCTGAAGCCGGCATAACCACTAGAGCTGAAAGAATAAATAAACTGATGATAAGGGTTATTTTCATATGTACTCCGTTACTTTAAATACTACTGGATACCAAAACATTCTGGCAACGAATTTACTTTTGTATTTGAATCATCCGGAGAACCTAAGTCGTACCATTTTTGTAAAGAAGCTTTTTCGCAAGCAGTGAAAGCGGCATAGCCTTTTTTCTTCGGCGGCATTGATTCATTAAAAACTTCAGACAATACATCACCAGCGTGATCAATCAGTGCTTGTTTTGAATCTAGCGCAGGTTTTTTCTTACCAGCAGAGTGGCAATCTAAACACACCGCTGTTTTAGTTTGAATCAAAGCATAATTAATCATGGCTTCAGTCACCGGAGGTGTAACGACCGGAGGCTCAATCGGAGGATTCACAACCACGGGAGGTGCTGTGACGGCGCATTCAGGTACGGTGTTGACATTCACATTTGATTCATCTGGAGAACCGAGGTCATACCATTTTTGTAAAGAAGCTTTTTGACAAGCTGTAAAGCTGGCATAGCCTTTTTTCTTCGGCGGCATGGAATCACTATTTATCTCAGATAAAATATCACTCGCGTTGTCGATGAGAGCTTGGCGGCTACTTAAATCAGGTTGTTTTTTGCCGGTCGAGTGACAATCCAAACAGGCGTTCACTTGAGCGCTGACAAATGCAAAATCAAGTTTAGCCTCAGAACTGATGGCTAAACTATTATTGTCACCACCAGGCGTTGATTTGATTTTGTTATATTCACAAGACTGTAAAAAACCAATCGAAAATAGAATTATCAAAACCGATTTCATGTAAATCTCCTTACATTAATTGGGAGCTGGAATTCGTGTGATTCTTATCATGTGTGCGTGATGAGCGTCTACGGAAGATTTTACACTCACTCACCGATTCGATTTTCAGCCGCAATCGAGTAAATTATTCTCGGTCGATCACTCATTCATTTACCGAAAAGATCGTTTTTATTCTAAAAATCAAAAGCAATTTATCACGAGGGTTTTAGAGTTGATCAATCAGGAATAGCATTGCTATTTAAGCCTGCTTCAGATACAAGATGATCCTATGAAAATTCACCCTTTGAGTGCATTAAAAGCTAATCCATTTGTATTGGCTCCGATGGCTGGCATTACCGATCATGCTTTTCGTACGTTTATGCGAAAACTGGATTCGAGTGTTGTCGTGACCGAATTAGTTTCGGCTACGGGAATCGAATATAAATCTCAAAGAACTTTAGATCTGATGAGCTACGATGAATCTCAACGCCCTATTGGCATTCAGCTTTTTGGTGAAGACCCCGAAGTGATTGCTCGAGGTGCGCAAGTGGCCGAAGAACATGGCGCGGATTTCGTCGATCTTAATTTTGGTTGTCCCGTTCCTAAAGTTGTTAAAAAAGGTGCGGGATCGGCGATGCTTAAAGATCTTCCGATGATGCAAAAGGTGCTTTCGGCTTGCGTGAAGTCTGTTAAAATACCTGTGACAATTAAGATACGCACAGGATGGGATTCATCTTTGAGAAATGCAGTTGATGTCTGCAAGTTGGCTCATGATGAAGGCATCTCGTGGGTCGCCATTCATGGTCGTACGCGCGCTCAGGGTTATAGTGGTTTAGCTGATTGGGATTTTATAACTGAGGTAAAAAGTAAATCTCAAATTCCCATTTTAGGAAATGGAGATATTTTAACTCCGCAAATGGCTGTAAATCGATTAAATGAATCTGGATGTGATGGCGTTATGATTGGTCGAGGAGCTTTAAAGAACCCATTGATTTTTGCTGATGCTTTAAGCTTGTGGAAAGGTCGGCCTTTGCGTTCAGATTTAAAAAGAAATTATCACGGAATTTTTACGGACCTAAGTCAGCAAATTCAATTGAAATGCTCAGAGCATATAACCAACATCCAGTTGAAAAAGTTTGCCTCTTGGTTCTCTACAGGGTATCCAGGAGCAGCTGTATTTAGAAAACAAATATTTCAATTGAAGGATAATGACGAAGTCCTTCGATATGCGCTACAATTCTTTAGTTCAATCTCAGATTTCGAACAAGAGGACACCAGCGGTGACGACTTTCTTATGGGTGGTCACGGGTAGTTGGATTTAATTTTGAGTTAGTTTTTATGTTAAGTTATTGAAAGTTACAAAGGAAGAAACATGCAAGATCCAAAGAAAATTCGTAATATCGCTATCATTGCCCACGTCGATCATGGGAAGACAACGTTAGTCGATCACTTAATTAAACAAGCCGGAACTTTCCGTGAAAACCAAGCCGTTGCAGAACGTTTGATGGATTCGATGGACCTTGAAAAAGAACGCGGAATCACGATCGCAGCAAAGAACGCCTCTTTCGTTTACGAAGATTATAAAATTAATATCGTTGATACACCGGGACATAGTGACTTCGGTGGAGAAGTTGAACGCGTACTTAACATGGTTGATGGCGCGATCCTTCTTTGCGATGCTTCCGAAGGTCCACTTCCGCAAACTCGCTTTGTATTGAAAAAAGCCTTAGAACAAAATATTAAAATTATCGTTGTTATCAATAAAATCGATCGTTCAGATGCTCGTATCCAAGAAGTACACAATGAATTATTCGATCTATTTATCGACGTTGAAGCTAACGAAGAACAATGTGATTTCCCTACAATCTACGCGATCGCGCGTGATGGTATGGCGACACTTGATCCCGCAGTTAACACGGGAAACTTAAAAGTACTTTATGATGCCATCGTTAATGTCGTACCACCTCCAACAATTAAAGAAAATGAGCCATTGCAGTTAATGGTTTCTAACATTGGTTACAACGACTACGTTGGTCGTTTAGCCATGGGCCGTATGCGTGCAGGATCTGTTAAAGTCGGCGACGACATTATCTGTATCCAAGAAAACGCTCAGAAAAAAGTAAAAGTATCGGCACTTTTCCAATACGTGGTCAATTCTCAAGTTCCGGTTCAAGAAATTGGCGCGGGCGACATGGCGATTATCGCGGGTATTGAAGATTTCACGATCGGCGATACTATTACTTCGGCCGTAGATCCACGTCCACTTCCTCGTATTAAAGTTGATGAGCCAACGGTTGGTATGATCTTCTCGGTCAATAACGGTCCGTATGCCGGTCAAGAAGGTAAACAAGTCACGTCTCGTAAAATTTTAGAACGTCTGGAAAAAGAATTACTTTATAACGTTTCAATCCGCGTAGAAAAAACAGAAGCAACTGATGCTTTCAAAGTTGTGGGCCGTGGCGAATTACAGCTTGGTGTTCTTATTGAACAAATGCGACGTGAAGGTTTCGAATTATTAGTTTCAAAACCACAAGTTGTTTTCAAAATGGTCGATGGTAAAAAATTAGAGCCGTTTGAACACGCCGTGATCGATAGGGAAGAGCCGTACGTAGGCGCCGTGACTGAGAAGTTAGGTATGCGTAAAGGTGTTATGACGAACATGGTTCAAAAAGGTACCGGCCGCACTCGTTTAGAATTCCGTATTCCTTCGCGTGGTCTCATCGGTTACCGTTCTGAGTTCTTAACTGATACTCGTGGTACTGGTTTATTAAATACAAACTT
>CALMPX010000453.1 GCA_937871355.1 uncultured Bdellovibrio sp. | reverse complement strand
TGCTATTATTTTGAATCAACTTTGGAAAGAAACAGGACTCACGGCCCAAGCCTCTTCTCTTAAAATTGCCGATCCAAAATGGGTTAAGCCTGACTACTCAAATTTGCCATTCTAATTATCTGACGTGTTCGGTTTTATAGACTCATTGTCAGAGATGGATTCGGTGATGCTTTCTTGTTTTTTTTCAGAAGAATTTTCAGCGGTCGGCTGTGATTGTTTCGTTTGAAAAGATTGACGATTTTCATGCTGTTGTATCTGTGAAGCACGTCCTCCCTGTGCAGAAACTTTTCTATGTTTTTCAGCATCCATCGCCGCGAAACCACGAGTTGAGGTTGGTTTTTGACCTGTCGTAGATTTATTTTGTTGCGGTGAGTGATTTATTTGTCCTGATTGCGTAGCCATAAAATCTCCTTTCGGGAGCTTAAGAGAAATGAATTCTATTCAGATAACATTAATTAGCAGAAAACAGGCCAATGTTATGACGAAAATGAACGATTAAATGGGTCAAAAAACCACAAAGTAACGGAGAAAAATCTTAATTGCGCATTTTAGGAGAAGGAATTTTTGTATAACGACGCAGTGGCTATTAGGTGGTATCCGCTGACTTAGGTCAGCGACTGAGCTAATCTCTTTTAATAACGGAGAGCATATGAATAAAAATTTTCATGATTATACTGTCAAAAAAATAGATGGGAAGCATTTCAATTTAGCAGAATACAAAGGAAAAACTTTGCTTGTTGTTAATGTCGCTTCTGAGTGTGGTTTAACGCCTCAGTATGAAGCTTTAGAAAAATTATATGAAAAATATCAAAATAAAGGTTTAGAAGTTTTAGGTTTTCCAGCAAATGAATTCGGCGCACAAGAGCCAGGATCAAACTCTGAAATTCAAAATTTCTGTGTTTCAAAATTTGGAGTTAAGTTTCCCATGTTTGAAAAAATTGTAGTCAAGGGTGAAGGGCAGCATCCTCTATTTAATTACTTAACACACATTCAGCCAGAAGCCCAAAAAGTGAATGGTGATGCATTTGAAGAAAAATTGAAAACTTACGGTATTCATCGAGAAAATAAAATAGATATTCTTTGGAACTTTGAAAAATTTCTCGTTAATAAAAATGGTGAAGTGATTGCTCGCTTTGCTCCTGATGTGACTCCAGATCATGTTATAATTACTAAAGCCATAGAATCTTCACTCAAATAATTTTAGTTCGCTTTCAGCCAGCAGCTGTCACGCAGCTGGCTTTTATCATCATTATAAGACTGACGCCTTGACATCGATTTAATCAGTCCCAGATTTGTCTAATGGAACGACCACTTACACCTGAACCTGTATTCATCGAAGAAAAGCGCCTCATAGGAACGATGATCACCGGAAAAGTTTCAACCTGGGCTTTTGTTGTCGCCTCGCTGGCTGTTCTTTTTTTTACAGCCGCTACTATTTTTTATTGGCTAGCTCCTCAAGAAGTCGCGGTTCTGTTTCCGGCTGTTCAATCACAAATTTTTCAACACCGACAAGTCTGGCGAATCTTTAGTGCAGTTTTTATTCATGCGGATTTAGAGCATTTGCTGTCGAATATGTATATGTTGTGGATTTTTTGTTTTTTTGTTTTTGGATACTTTGGTTTTAGTATGTTTCCAGTATTCAGTATTTTATTAG
>CALMPX010000452.1 GCA_937871355.1 uncultured Bdellovibrio sp. | reverse complement strand
AATAGCAAAAGTGGCTGCCCCATCTGCTAGGCGATTTTTCGCTAAATCTAATTGGACGGCGGCCCCTTTTGTTGTACGGCCAAATTTTGTGTCGTTTTCTAAAACAAGATTCAACTGAGAAACTGATCGTTCAATTGATAAAAGAATTGTGTCCATTAAACTTCCGTTAAATTGACTTAAAAAATTTCCATCTTTCAAAAGTTTCAACGCACGCTTTTGAACGTCGGCGCGAATAGCCATCTCATTTTTTAAAACAGAAGTTTCAAAATAAGAGTGTATTCCTTTATTTCCCGTCAACTGTCCGTCATAGTTCGTACTTACATGCAGAGGCTGTGATAAATCACCAATGTAGTGTGACATCACTCCGATATACTGCATCGCCAAACTAGTCTGGCCAGCTTTGAAAGCTTGAAAAGCTAGTTGGTAAAGCTGCCGAATTCTCCACGGTGCTGCTCCATTTGTGCGAATTCTTTCCTCTGAGTATTGGCTGGTTGCTGCCGAATAAGAACTTGGAAATGAAATAATCTGACTGAATTCCACCGGCTTATAATATGAATCAACTTCAAACCAATGAGTTAATCCTTCATCGGCTTTTGTCGCCGATGTTTTCCAGAGACGATCTGGTACAGTCGATAAAGTTCGAAGCGATTCTAGATTTGATTTCCAAAAAAGTTGTCCATCGGTAGTTGAGTTTGCTCCGGTGTAGGCGACGATCTGGTGTCCGATCGCTCCCCATCCAAAAGCAGAAGAGGTAGTTAGCACAATGAGAGCAGAAATAATTCTTTTCAACATATCAGTTTCCTTCCGTGGAAAATGGGCCGTTGATAAACGCTAACATGCTCATAAATTAAAACAATCATGCGATCGTCACATTTTTTTTAAAACGAATTAAAACCATAGTCGTGATCATAACTTGACGTAGGTCCTGCTCTTAATTTTAAATCTCAGATGATAAAAATAGATAAAAACATTAAGGAAATTTACTTATTTTTTTTAGACCTCTAAAGATAAATCAGATAAAAACTTTTTCATGATGGATATACGCTGAACTCCTTCAAGTCGCCCTGTATCTGTTTTCAAATTTTCAGCAACAAAAAATAACTTTTTATAAAAGTGATCAACCGTAAACTGATTATCGTCAGGCGCTCGATCCAAGCAGAATGGATCAACTTCAGAATAAAATGATCTTTTCATTAAACCAGCAGTTGCAAAACAACGAGCTATGCCTATGGCACCTAAAGCATCTAAACGATCTGCGTCTTGAACTATTTTGGCCTCAATCGTGAGCGGCTCTATACCAGCACTGAAGCTATGCGCTTCTATGGCATGAGCAATATCTTTAAAATAAATTTCAGGATAATTAATTTCTTTTAAAAATTGAATAGCAGCAAGAGCCGAAAGGCGTGAGGCTTCTTTACGACGGGGATCATTCTTAGGAATGATGACGAAATCATGCAACCAGGCCGCCGGAAGAACGACTTCCATTTGAGCTTTTTCTAAAGTACAAAAATTCTTAGCCGATTGAACGACGCGTTTGTAATGTAAAAAATCATGAGCCGGATCATCGCTTGTTGCGATCAAAGAAACTTTATTTGAAATTACTTTTTCAAATACTGATAAATTCATAGCTTTGTCTCGGTGACACGTCTTGAGATTTTATACCACATATACGCGTGAAAAAAGAAAGCGATGACCCACTTCACCCAAATCGCTGTGGCCCCATGAGCGTAGCCGTAGAGACCTGTTGTTATCGCCGTCACTACGCCCAAAGCGTGAAGATGTCTGCGCTGAGGGACAATAATAGAAAATAAAAATAGTCCGGTTGAAACCCAACCGATCGCCTCAATGGCTATGACTGATGTGTCCATCTTCCCTCGCTACTTTGCGCTGACCAATACATCAAAACCACCAACGCTGAATCTTTTGCCGTCGAAAGGCATGGTCATACCTTCAATATTCATTCGCGGGTCAGTCATAACTTGAGCATTAATTTTTTTACGATCTGCTTTACTTTTATAAACGACATAAGCAAATATCACTGTTTCATCCGGCTTAAGTTTACACATTTTTGTAAAACCAAGGCCCCATTCTGATTTTAAATTTTCTCCGATACACTCATAATAGTCTAGTGCTCCGTGTTCCATCCAGACATTACAACCTAAAGTGGCCATTTTTTTATAAGCTTTAACGTTTTTCTTTTTAATTGGAATAATATAACCGTCTACATACTTCGCCATGTTGTCTCCTTATGTTTTACTTTATGGACATAGGTAAACATTCCATGATCTCGATCGATTTTCCAGGAAAATTTAAAAAACATTTTATTTCAATAGCTTAAACAAGCCCACTCGTACACGATAGACTATTCTTGAAAATTGTTTTATATTTACCTAAAAGGTTAATTAAAAATATATGAAACTAACTTCAGATAAGCTTTTGATGACATTCACCGCGCTTTCAGATCACACTCGTCGTGCGATCTTGGCTAAAATTTCCTTAGGTGAAACAACAGTGCAAGAATTATCAAATTGGATCAGCGAATATCGTCAATTTTGGGAAGCGAGCTTCGATCGATTAGATGCTTATTTAAAAACAATGGTTCAAAAGAAAAAGCCCAAAGGAAAAGGTAAAAAAAATGGCCACAAAAAATAAGCCAAACGAAATTTATATCACTCGTATTTATGATGCTCCTGTTAAAGTGGTGTGGGAGGCTTGGGTTGATCCGAAGCAAGTCGCCCAGTGGTGGGGTCCGCGTGGTTTCACACTTACTTCAAAAAACAAAGATGTCACTCCCGGAGGAAAATGGACTTACACGATGCATGGGCCAGATGGAGTTGATTATCCTAATATCACTGTTTTTCATGAAGTCGAAAAATGCTCTCGCCTCGTTTACGATCATGGTGCCAATGAAAATCAACCGGCTCTGTTTCGCGTGACGGTTGAGTTCTCAGAAATTAAAGGCAAAACTAAAATGGAAATGACTATGGCCATGGCGAATGCCGAAGTCGCGAAAGAAACTAAAAAATTCATCAAATCAGCCAGCGGCGATTCAACTTGGGATCGATTAGCGGAATACCTTTCACAAGAAATAGAAGGTAAAGATATTTTTGTCACACACCGTACTTTCGAGGCGCCGTTGAACACTGTCTGGGAGACTTGGACAAATCCAAAACACGTAGCTCAATGGCTAGCTCCAACAGGATCAACGATGGAATACATCAAAGCAGACATCAAGCCAGAAGGGACATCATTTTATTTAATGTCTAACAAGGACTACAAAATGTATGGAAAAATTCACTACAAAGAAATCACAAAACCATCAAAACTTGTCTACACTCAATTTTTCTGTGACGAAAATGAAAATATCACTCGACACCCAATGGCACCCACATGGCCTCAGGCCATGCTAACGACGATTCTTTTTGATGCTGAAGGTGATGATCAAACTCGCGTGAGCATTCGTTGGGAAATTGATGGAAATGCAACAACGGCTGAGCGGGAAACATTCCATAAAGCTAAAGCTGGTATGACTCAGGGCTGGACTGGATCATTCGATAAACTCGAAGACTACTTAAAAACAGTATAATAGAGTCCGTTTTCTTAGGTGGGCTCTATTGATTCTAGATTGAAACCTGAGTTCCCACTTCCATAACGCGCTTTTTCGGCAGTTCGAAATAGTCCGTGGCTGGTAATTCATTTTTAGACATATAGGAGAATAATTTTTCACGCCACAAGGCCATACCAGGTATTTGTGAAGCAAAAATACTTTCGCGACCAATAAAAAAAGAGGCTTTATCTTTGTCAAAAATAGGATTTGTCTCTTTGATCATATCAAAAACATCAGGAACATTTGGCATTTCTAAATAACCATATTTAATAGTCACTTGATAACAATTCTGCGCAAGTTCATTGACAAAATAACGTTGTGATAATGAAACACGAGGTTTATTAGTAATTTCAACCATCACAAAAATCAAATTTTTATGAACTGATTTTAAATGATAAGCAATTTGAACAAGAGCCAAGGGAGTCGAAGAGAGGCTACGTGCCATAAAGACGCCGACTCCGTCGGGGCGTTGCATTTTTTCACTGTCAATTTTAATTATAAAATCGGTGATTGAAATGTGCTTGCGTCTTAATTTAGAAAATAAAATTTGGCGCCCTCGCTTCCAGCTCGACATGTAGATAAATCCGACTATTCCTAATATTAACGGAAACCATCCTCCATCTACAATTTTAAGTAAATTTGATCCAAGGAAAGCTAAATCAACAATCGCAAAAACTGTGCATAAAGTCGCCGTGACATAAGTGCTCCAGCCCCAGCGATAAACGGCGACTACGTAAAAAAGAATCGTGGTAATAATCATTGTTAAAGTCACAGCGATTCCGTAAGCGGCGGCAAGATTACTTGAAGTTTTAAATATCAAAACTAACAAAATACAACCCATCATCAGAAAATAGTTAATTTTCTTAATGTAAATCTGGCCGAACTCTTTTTCCGAAGTATGCGAGATAAATAAACGTGGCAACCATCCTTGTTGAACGGCTTGCATAGAAATAGAAAAGACACCGGTAATTAAAGCTTGCGAGGCGATGGTCGTTGCCATCGTTGCTAAAAAAACGAGTGGATATAAAAACCAATCTGGCGCCATCGAGAAAAAAGGATTTGCTATTCCACTTGGATGATTAAGTAAAAAACTTCCTTGCCCGAAATAATTTAACAACAAACACGGCAATACAACATAAAACCAAGCTTTGCGAATGGGCTGAAGACCAAAGTGACCTAAATCTGAATACAGGGCTTCGCCACCAGTGACGACGAGGAATACCGATCCCAAAACAACAAATCCTCCAAATCCGTTATGCAGAAAAAATTGATACGCGTAATACGGATTCATGGCATTGAGAACTTCAAAATTTTGAAATATATTATAACCACCCAAAGCACCAATGACCAAAAACCAAGTTAAGGTGACAGGTCCAAATATCTTTCCGACCGAACCTGTTCCATTTTTCTGAATAGAAAAGAGTCCGATTAAAATAATCACTGTAATCGGAATGATGTAGGGATTGAATACTGGTGTAATAACGCTGAGACCTTCGACAGCACTCAAAATGGAAATGGCTGGCGTAATAATCCCGTCTCCATATAAAAAGGCTGCTCCGAATACGCCTAATAAAACTAAAAGTGTTTTAGTTTTATTCGACATTTCTTTTTTATGCGAATCTGAATTAATTAATGAAGCTAAAGCTAAAATCCCTCCTTCTCCGTTATGATCAGCGCGCAAAACAAATACGAGGTATTTAATCGAGATCACAATAATTAAAGACCAAAAAACAAGAGATAAAATTCCTAAAATATTATCGGGTGTTGCTGGTAAGTGAGCATGATGAAAAGCTTCCTTTAAAGCGTATAATGGACTCGTACCGATGTCGCCGTAAACCACGCCAAGCGCAGCTAAAGTTAATAACAATTTGTATTTTTTAGATTGTGACTGATTTGATGAATTCATATTTGGTCATCATATGATGATAGTCAGAATTTATCCAATCATTATCCAGCTGATTGACACTCAAGATCACCATTTGCTGAACGAACAAGACGCCGCTAAATCCCATCTACAGTTTGCAATTGCCGATCAAAAATAAACAAGGTTTAATCGTGAAATGAAATTGTTTGCGATTATTGTTCTCATTTTGTTTTATACCGTGATTAATTTAGTATTAATGCTATTGCCAGGTGGATCTTTTATGATCTCCCAAGTTGGGCGTGCTTATGCCTGGCTATCTTTAAAAGTAATTGGAGCTAAGGTAACAATTATGGGCGACTTACCCACTGACTTTAAACACAAAGTCTTTGTTTCAAATCATTTATCCTACGTCGATGTTATGGTTTTAATGGCGATACTTCCTGCGCGTTTTGTGACTTTCACCGAGTTTCAAGATATTCCAGGATTTGGAATTTTGTCTAAACTGAGTGGAACACTTTTTGTTCATCGCAGTCAGCCCGCATTAGTCAAAAAAGATGTTCTGCAAATTGAAAAGGCCATTAAGACCGGATCGACGGTGGTTTTTTTCCCAGAAGGCTCAAGCTTTGATGGGTCCGCGCTTCAGCCGTTCAAATCATCACTGTTTCAATCCGCTATTGAAGCAAAAGCTTCTGTCTACCCCATTTGTATTCGTTATTTAGAAATAAATAATGAGCCCGTGACTGCAAAAAATCGTGATCAAGTTTTCTATTACGGTGATATGAATCTTATGCCCCAATTGATCAGAGTATTAGGCGTGGACTCCATCAATATTGAAGTTATTTTCGAATCCCCTATCGATGCTTCAACTTGTCATCGCAAAGAATTAGCCGAGCAAGCTCAAGCCGCAATTCAAAAACACTTCTTCGCCGTAAAATAATCGGATATTTTCATTTTACTCTTAAGGCAAATCAAAAAGTATAAATTCGGACCCTTTGGTCCATTTTAAATTTAAACTTTCTACTCCAGTCACACCGGCGCCGTCACCAGTTTTTAATTCAGTTGTGTCTACAGTGACATCTCCTTTAATCACTTGCACCCAAAGATGACGATGAGTAAAAGTTTTAATATTCTTTGCTCCGTCATCTTGAGATTTTGCAGCATACATATCAACATCTTGATTAATGCTGATTGAACCATTTCGTCCACTTTGAGAGCCGACTAAAATTAAGTCGTTGCTGGAAAAATTATTTATAAAAGATTTTTGATCATAACCTGGATTAATTCCATTTTTTTCAGGCACAATCCAAATTTGTAAAAAGTGAGTCGTTTTATCTTTTAAATGATTTTGCTCGGAATGACGAATACCTGTGCCAGCGCTCATGCGTTGCACTTCTCCAGGTTTAATCAAAGTATCTGTTCCCATTGAATCTTTATGCTCAAGAGCTCCGTCAATGACATAAGAAATAATTTCCATATCTCGATGCCCATGTGTTCCAAACCCCGTTCCACCGTCTATGCGATCTTCATTGATCACACGCAAAGCGCCAAAGCCCATGTGTTTTGCGTCGTAATAATCTGCAAATGAAAATGTGTGTTTTGATTTCAACCAACCATGATTAGCATCGCCGCGTTCGCTTGATCGTCTGACTTGAATCATAAAATCTCCTCTGATGACTTTAATATATGAGTATCACCTAATTATTTATTATCAAGTTGATCTTTAAAACTGATCATGTTTTACATGAGGAGTTATATATTAAGTTTGAAACACGCAAAAAATAAGGACGACTGATGAATTACATTGAAAAACTCATTTCGACTGATAAAAATTTATCAAAAAGCAGCCCATCTATTACATCAGTTTTAGGAGATGCTTATCTATTAAAAGAAAATGAAACCTACCGTATGCGTCGGGAAACAGCTCAGCAACTTAAAATTAAATTTAAAAAAGCCGATGATGCTTATCAAGTCGCTTCTCTTTTGTGTTTACCAAAAATTCTAAAAACAAAAACTGTTCCTTATATTAATAACAAAAAAGCTTTGATCGATTTAAAAATTCCGGCTCGAAAAATATCAATCGACGATCTCGCGTTCCTTGGCATAAAAGAAAATCATCTTATTCATGAAACTTCTCATGTGATTATGTGGATCGTTTCTCAAAAAAACTTAGATCTTAAAAAACAATCTCAACTGATGACAACTTATTTACTATCTGAGTCTTACGCGAACTATTCAGAAGTGATTGCAAACGTTCATGCTAAAACAGAGCTTCATCAAGATTTTCTTAAGATGAATTCCTTTTGGTCTCATAGCGAAAAAGAAGTCGAAATTTTAAATAAATTTCTTAAAAAGCATGGCTCGTTGATTACTAATGTGACTTTGTTTCTTTGTTTTCTCTATTCAAATTTTTTATATAAAAAAATATCGATCTATGAATGCGAAGGCATTCGTGTGTTCTTAGGTGATGCCGCTTCGAATTTAAGTATTGGTGAAATTAAAAAGTTATTCGGCATTGCCAGTCAATTGAACGCTCACTTTATAATGCGCACAGGTGAGATTTTTTGGAAGACCTTGGGAATTAAAGACAATCTTTTTGAAAGTCTTGATTTTGATCCGGTCGATCTTATTTTAGAAAATCCCAAATTACAAAAATCTCTTTTGAATTTATTAGCAAAAGATTAATCGCTTTTTTCTAGAAAAATAAGGTACATTCAATTATGACAAAAATATATATCGATGCTGACGCCTGCCCGGTTAAAGAGGAAGTTTATCGAGTAGCCGAACGCTATCAACTGACGGTTATCGTGGTCGCGAACCAATATATAAATATTCCAATGAGTCCTTTATTTAAAATGGAAGTCGTAACTGGCAGCTTCGATGCCGCTGATGATTGGATCGTCGAACACGTTGAAAATGGTGATATCGTCATCACAGCCGATATTTTATTAGCGAATCGCTGCGTGGAAAAATCCGCGCGAGTCATCGGACATAAAGGTGATGAATTTACGGAAGACAATGTCGGCTCTGCTGTGGCGAATCGCGAGTTGATGCAAAACTTAAGACACATGGGCGAAATCAAAGGTGGACCTGCGCCTATGGATAAAAAAGCGCGTTCTAAATTTTTAGGAACCCTCGATCAAATTATTCAATCCTTAAAAAAGACTGGCAAACTTAAATAGCTTTTTAAAATACTTATTTTTTGGGCCCTTGTATAGCAGGCGCCATATCAGAGGTTGGCGGTGGCACTTGCTCTTGAATCGGTTGAGGCTTCAAGCTTTTGCCTTGGCGTACGACTAAGAAAATCACAAAGGCCACCACGACCGCGATTCCTAAGCCAAGAAATAATTTGTTAGCGAACTTTCGTTCTTGTTTCGCACTATGACCTGTGGTGCTTGAATTAATTATGCTCATATAACAACTTTAAGTACTATGACTTATATTCGTCCTGTAAAAATAAGAATTAATAAAATAATGGTCAATAATCCTAATCCACCACTTGGTCCGTAACCCCAGTTTTTACTATGTCCCCAACTTGGGAACGCGCCAACAAGCATAAGGACTAAAATGATTAATAGTATTGTTCCAACTGTCATACGATTCCGATCGTTAAGGTTTGTTTAGTTTCATCAATGCTTTGCAAGATATGTGCATTAACTAAATACAATTAAGCCGATTTGAGCATTTGATTGGGACACTTTGACCCATAAGCTCGGGCATATTGCCTTTTATTTTATTATGCAAAACGTGAGAAAAATAATAATATATTCAAATGTACAAGCTGCGCGACTATCAACAAAATGCTGTTCATAACGTGATCAAGTTTTTTCAAAAAAAACGTGAGCCAGCTGTTATTGTTTTACCCACCGGAGCCGGAAAAAGTTTAGTTATCGCCGAACTTGCACGAATAGCCAAGGGACGCGTTCTGGTGCTCGCTCATGTTAAAGAATTGGTCGAACAAAATTATGAAAAATATAAAAGCTATGGTCTTGATGCGGGCATTTTTTCGGCGAGCCTTGGAAAAAAAGACTGGGATCAAAAAGCTATTTTTGGAAGTGTTCAATCCGTTGCGCGCGCCCCGGATGAATTTTTTAATGATTTTTCGCTACTTGTTATTGATGAATGTCATCGCGTCGATGAAGAAGGCGATACTCAATACCAAAGTGTCATTAAAAAACTACAAGAAAGAAATCCTCTGCTCTGTGTTCTCGGGTTAACAGCCACTCCGTATCGTTTAGGTTTAGGTTGGATTTACGAGTATTCAAATTTAGGAGAACTAAAAACAGATAAGAAAAGATTTTTCAAACAATGCGTTTTTGAATTGCCGCTGTCTTACATGATTCAGCACAAGTACTTAACAACACCTGTAAAAATTGATATCCCGGTAACATGTTACGATTTTTCTGAGCTCACTGACCGTGATCGTCCTTTTACGACGGCCGAAGTCGAAGAAGTTCTCAAAGGCCAAAAACGACTGACTCCTTTTATTATTAAAAATATTAT
>CALMPX010000451.1 GCA_937871355.1 uncultured Bdellovibrio sp. | reverse complement strand
CCACAGAGTACACGTGCAGCTCCACTGACGCTGTTATACCTCAAGGGATTAAAAGTACTGCTGACCGTGCCTTTTTCTCATTAGGAATTGAAAGCATCATTATTCCCAATAGCGTTACTCGAATTGGTGATGCCTCTTTTGCTCATAATAATCTGAAAAATCTTGTTATTCCAAATTCTGTTAAAGTGATCGGTCGTCATGCATTTAGCTATAATAATTTGAGCCATCTTGTTATTCCAAACAGTGTGACTGATGTGGGAATGTCCGCCTTTGCCTATAACGAACTAAAAAGCGTCGTTTTGTCTGAAAATTTAACTCGAATTAAGAGCGTCGCTTTTGGTTATAATCAAATAACAGAAGTGAAAATCCCTCATCTTGTAACGGTTATTGAAATGTCAGCATTTCGCAATAATCAATTATCAAGTATTCAGATACCATTTTCTGTTCAAAAAATTGCGATGTATGCGTTTGCCAACAATCAAATAAGTAGCCTTCAGATTCCGAACTTATCGATTGAAATAGGAATGAGCGCTCTAGCTTGTAATAAGCTTTCGCCGGAAAGCCTCGGCGGAATCGATTTAAGTGTTTTAGAGTGCAATCAGTAAGATTGAAAAATAAAATTTGCTTCGTAGCCTAGGTGATCTGATAATGTTTTTCCCTTATGCATTTCTGTGAAATTTCTCACGACAGACAAAGGTGTTACAAATGACGTCTGTGATTTCATTAAAAAAATATGATCGATACTTTTTTCAAAGATAAAATCTGGATTGGTATTGTTTAAAATCAAACACTGTAAATCCAAAAACAAACACGTTTCGCCCGCACTGACCAAGGGTAAGTTGTTTTTTAGTACCGTAAAACTAGCTAGATCGGGACTGGAATTAAAATCACCCCCAAAAATAAACAATTCAGAGCTATCGGTGTGGTCTAAAACAAACTGTGAAGTCGTTTGACTCAGTTGTTGGATGCGTACGAGATCGTACTCAATCCCGGATTGCATGTGCGTGTTAAAGATTGTTACCATGGGCTGTAATCCAGGAACCTTAATTTTAATATACTGAACACCTTTATTGGCTTGGCAGTCCCAAGTTCCACAAATTTTTCTTTCAAAATTGATCACTCCCGATTCCAGGATAGGATAGCGACTTAAGATGTAAAGCCCGGCATTTAAAACTTTTTTAAATGATCCCTGAGAATCTACGCCTTGGCTTGAGGGACCTTGAGCGTAATAAGGATAGCCGGATTGCTGAATAAGCGGAAGCGTATCTTTAGAAAAAGCTTCTTGGAGCAGAACCACATCCGGAGCGGTCTTGTCGGTGATTCTCTGCTTGAGAATTTTGGCCATGATCGAATAGCGCTCATTGCTCCAGGTCGGTGCGGTGATGTGCGGAAGACCCTTAATGTTATAGGATAAAACGGTGAAGGGTACATTAAGAGTCTGCGCCAAAAGTGTTTGCTGCACAAAAAAAGAAAGCGTCAATAATAAGATGTATTTCATGTTGTCCTCGCTTTTGATCATAGTAAAATGAGATTCAGCTTGGCAAATTAATAATGAAGTAAATACTCTAATTGTGAGATTATTTTTTGAGTTCGGCTAAGATATCCCAACCAAATTTTTCAAGTTTGGCTTCGCCGATGCCATAAATTTTTCCTAAAGCTTCCAGGCTTTGAGGATTTTTTTGCGCCAGATCACGTAAGCTTTTGTCCGCTAGAATCACGAAAGCCGGTAGATCCAATTCGTTGGCTTTTTCTTTTCTCCAGCGACGTAACGTTTGAAAGCGCTCTTCTTGTTCTGGAGTGAGTGCGGCATTGTCTAAATTTTGTTTGGTTTTCTTGACGATATTTTTAAATGACGATGTGATCGATTTTGCGAGCGTCATTTCTTGAATTTTTCGAGTTGATGCAGGATCACATGAATCACAGTGACCACATTTTTTTAATCGTTGAGAATCTTTATAGTACGTTAAAATTTCGGCGTGTCGGCATTCACTGGTTTCGGAATAAGCCACTAAAGCTTCTAAATTTTTCCATTTTAAGCTTTTAATGGGGCCAGTGGCCGTCGAGTTTTGAATAAAATAAGACTGCAGTCCTTTGTCTTTTTTTGCATAGAGCATCAGACAAGTGGAATCTTTTTCTTCGCGGCCGGCCCGTCCCATTTCTTGATACAATCCACCTATATTTGCTGGCA
>CALMPX010000450.1 GCA_937871355.1 uncultured Bdellovibrio sp. | reverse complement strand
TTGCTATATTTGTAACAGATATAAGTAAAACGATTAATGTAATTTTCATTTCTCTCTCCTTTATTTAATTAAATACAAATATGAATCGATATTAGCTTTGACTTCATGTTCGACATTTTCAGGTATTTCAAAAAAGCTACCACTTTGTAGGTTGTACTTTTCACCGTTAATAAAAAAATCAACATTTCCAGACTGCACAATCAGAATTGCCTTGCTCGAAGTTGAATGTTTATCTAAAGATTGCCCTTTTTTGAAACCAAGCCCAATTAGTTTGAAGGATGGGTTAGATAAAACTTTAACTGTTTTGCCAACTTCACTTAAAGCAATTTCCTCCATTATTACATGTTTCACAAATTTACCTCGCTATTGTTTTTAAAAATTTTCTCGCTAATAATTTTTAATATTTTCACCGGAATCTTATCTGCAATGGTGCTTGCTGATAGTTCAATTATTTTCACACGCTCAATACTGAGATTATTCATAAACTTTTCCCCAGATCGGGTAAGTGAAATGATTTTAGCTCTCCTATTATCCTGATCTTCTTTTCTTTGAATGAACTCTTTTTTAACTAACTCATCAATCATTCGACTTGTTGCAGACATTGAAAGGTTCAACTTGTTTGAAATGTCATTAACATTAACCTTTTTTTCGCGATCAATAATATGAAGAGCAGCCAGTTGAGAAAAACTCAGATGCTCTTCGCTGACAACAACTGCAAGCCGTTCAACAACCCTACTAAATAGTATTCTTGTGAAACGTTCTATGGGTGAATTAATTACTTTATTGCTCATTAGTTTATTATATACAATAGTTGCTCAAATGCAACTATTTGTTTAATTGCTGTAATAATCGCATTAATTGTAGCCTACTTGTTAAAACTTATAAAAGACTGAATTTAATTACTAAGCTTGTTAAGAATATTAAAAATTAACGCATCCACGTTCACCCCTTTTTTCACGTTCACTACGTTAACATTCTAATTTTACAAGCTAATTCAAGAATCAGCCGAACGCAGTCACGCTCAAATTTCATTTTCAATGACCACTCAAAAATTCAACATAATCAAAAAACAAAAATCATTCTCATAACTTAGTCTACATTTTTCAATGTTGGCACATTTCATGGATTAGTACCCTTCCGAGTAGCGCGCACTCACACACAAAAGAAGGAGAACAATAAAATGAAAACAAATGCAGAGGCTTCGCGCCTATTCGATGAACTTTATACTGAACCTATTGGATTAAAATTTCACCGTCGCAAAATGACTGAAACATTAAATCGTATTCGCACATGGTTTAATAAGGAACTTTCATCGACAGAGTTTTTACCTCAGGAATTCAATGAAGTTTTACAGACTCATAGAAATCTATATCAGCCACTTTCACAAAACCTATCTTACGAAGTTATGAAAATGAATATCTTATGGAGCAAAGCTCTATGAAATGTCTGTTAAATCAACTTCGTGATTCGTTTCGTGAGTTTTATGGAAATTTACCCGTTGAAGAACTTGCTTCAAATAGAAATTTAACTATTTCTATCACTAGGATTGAAGTTCTCTTTAGAAAGATTTTAACATGATTTCTCAATTCAGCAGAAATTTGCAGAAATTGAATGCACTTTGCGAAATCAAAGAGGAATTTTTAATTTTATGGCAAAAACTATCAACAAAAACCAAGCAAGACAGAAAATATCAGAATCTCATCATTCGATTATTAACTGATATTGAAAACATTAAAAACAACCAAAACAAGGAATTAGACAATGAATAAAAATAATAATACTGACCGTTACCAAATTTATACCGGATTTAAAAAAGAAAACTCTTTAGATGCTAAATTGCAAGTCGGCGCAGCTTTTAAAGATCAAAGTGCTAACCACTACGCCCTAACGCTAATGATGTTTCCGGGAACTAAGTACTACTTAGTCAAAAATTTCAATGAAGCCGGGCGCTACACGATTTATTCTAAAATGATTTTCGATCCTATTCGCCCGTCGAAGTTGAAATTTTTAAATCCCGTAGGATACGGACATCTCGACTCAAGTTTTCAAAGCTACTTAGAACTTAAATTCCCGCTTTTAAGATGCAATTTGTTTATGTCGCTTTACCCCGACTCACTTAACCAGAAAGCAGCGTAATCATGAACTCTAAAAATTGGATTTCGTTTTTCTTGTCAGTCACAATTTTAGCGCTTCCGATGGTGGGATTTTGTTCGGTGGAATCAAGCCTTGCAGCCGTTCAATCTAAACTGATTGGGACTATCCTACCACTAGTTTCAATTATCGGATTAGTCATAGCCGCTATTTCATTTGTGGCAGGATCTGCTAACGCCAGAGCCCATTTAACTTTGGCTATTATCGGTGCCGCTATTGGCTTTGGAGCCCCAAGTATCGTGAGTTGGATTCAATCTTTGATTCATTAGTTTTTAAATCTATTTTCACGACGGCGAGAATATCTCGCCTTTTACAAAAGGAAACATATGGAATTAAAAACAACTGAAGTCAGCAGATGTTTAGATAAAAGAATGGAAATGTTGGGCTTTGAAATACCTGACCTTCTGATTATTTTTATCACGATATCAGTTCTGAACTTTATTTTTAGCACCAGTGATATGCGATGGTTGTTTGTCTGGACACCAAGCCTATTACTCACAGGTATTATCAAATGGAGTAAAAAAGGAAAACCGGACAACTATTTAGTCCATTGGTTAAGATTTCAAATAAAACCTGGAATCTTAAAAGCATTTAACGAACCGACCTATAACTTACCATCACCATCATTATCGAAAGGAAAAAATACATGAATTCGTCTCACTTAGCTGATTACCTCCAAGTTTGGGGATTAGAAGACCACCATATTATTTTTCGCGATGGAAGCTTTGGAATTGGATTTTCACTTACACCGACTGATGCTAGCTGCTGGTCAACTGATTTCGCTAATGAATACTCATATAAACTGATGAGTTTCTTAAACGGATTAAATGTTGGGTTGGATTTGCAATTTGTAGCAGATATTTTACCAGGCAACGAAGCTACTATTCAAAAACATAAAGACTCAAATCAATCAAATGATCCTGTTGTTCGTGAAATCACCCAGAATCGCGCAGATCGTTTTTTAGATTACGATCATAATGGTACTTTACCCACCCACGGTTTAAAGCTTTTTGTGCGACGTCAGCCAAAATCTGCTTTCATTGAAAAAACGAGCTTATTTAAGAGAACGAAAGACTATGTTAAAATTTCAGAAGAAAGCTTAAAACAGGAAATAGCTTTAAGTGAAAGACTTATCTCTGATTTGATATCCGAACTGACGCGATTGGGGCTAGAGCCTCAAGTCCTTCAGGCTGAAGATATTTTAAAATTGATTTATACACAGTGGAACCCATCACGTTCGATAGATATAGGTCAAATTGATCCGAACTATATCCGGGAAGGTTTACTTTTCACTGATGTCGGCATTCAAAACACCGGTTTTGAAATGGGTGATTTTAAATTCAAAGTCATTTCACTTAAGCTTTTACCTGAACAAACTTTTGCAACGATGTCATCACGCCTGCGCGAGCTACCTTTTGATTCAAAAGTATTTTTAACCATTCATGTCCCTGACCAAAATAAAGAGATTGAAAGTTTAAAAACGCAACGACGTATGGCTTACGCTATGGTCACTGGTAAAAAAAGTGGCGTTTCAGATCTTGAATCCAAAGCAAAGCTTAATGATCTAGAAAACTTGTTAGAGCAAATGGTGGCAAGCGGCGAAAAAGTCTTTCAAATGAGTCTGCAAATTGTTCTTAAAGCTCGAAATTCAGATGATCTTGACACAAAAGTTTCTGAAACTTTATCTAAACTTCGCGAAATGGCTGGTATTGAAGCGATGGAAGAAACTTTAGCGAGCTTTGACATCTTTAGTGAAATAGCGATTCCTCATGCGAAAACGACAGAACGAACAAAAAGAATCAAATCAAGTAATCTTTGTGACCTGTTACCCGTTTTTGGGCCGTGGAAAGGCCACAGTGAACCCAAGATACTACTTCGATCAAGATTAGGATCACTTGTCAGCTTTAATCCTTTTTCAAGCGAGCTTGGAAATTTTAACCAAATTGTAAGTGGTGGCTCTGGAAGCGGTAAATCTTACTTAACAAACTTACTTATGATGCAAATGTTCAAGGATAATCCCAAAGTTTTTATCATCGACATTGGCGGAAGCTATGAAA
>CALMPX010000449.1 GCA_937871355.1 uncultured Bdellovibrio sp. | reverse complement strand
GGATTGAATAATCCCCGAAATCTTCCCAATACAAGAAAAAGACATGGTCATATGTCGGCGATCCACCACAGCATAAAACAGTTGAGTTTCATCTTGTGGAGCGGCAATTTGACCCAGCTCCTCAGCTAAAATTCTCACCGTATCTTCGACACTCAATGTCTTACGGCCCTCGAGAACGGAAGAGTGCTGCAATATGACAGACAAAAAGGCCGCTGACATGGCATACCCAGAGGACGAAGCCAGTAAAATACTGAACTTCATTTTATCTTCATGAGCAAAGATATCAAAGTAATCTCCACCCTGTTTTGTGCCATAGGTGAACTTGCGGCTGATCTCAAAACCTGAGAATTGAGGAATTTCTGTAGGAACTATAACTTGATGTAAGTGATTTAGCGTTTTTACATCCTGTTGAGAAGCATTTAAAATCATATCGAGATTATTAGAAAACTTAATCAATTCTTTTTTATAAATTTCGACTTCACGATTTTTAAAGCGAAGCTCGTTTTCGAGTTCGAGAATTTTTTCTTTTAATTCAGCAGTTTCATTGACCTTCGACATCCCTTTATTTTAGGCAAAACTTGAGGCTCGAACAACTACTTAGCGGCTAGACTGGACTCTTAGATCTCGCTTTTTGCATAACAGTATTCTCATTTCTATCCGACAACCGGAGCTGACGGACTAAAGGGTGAAACCTACCCTAAATACTTTTGAGCAAGGTCTAAGTAAGTTTTTTCATCTTGAGCTGCGTTCAAAATATTCTTAGGTAAGTACGCAACACTTGAATCTGCGAGCTGAACTTTCAGTTCGGCTTCTTTTGCTGCAGCTTGCTGCTTCAGCTCAGTTTTCATCGTCGAACCAAAAGAAAGACGACGTAAAATTTGTGCAGTCGAATAACACGTTTGAATTTTTGAAGGCTCAAATGTTTGACGAACATAAAAATGTCCCCATACTGCATTCACCATAAGCTGAACAGCGTAAACAAGTGTTAAGCTAATAACAATAAATTCAAATCGATAAGCAAACAACGTTCGAGAGAAAAAACCGGCTACAGTCATGTATTGATACAGATATAAACTAATGAATGTGGCCACAACTAAACTTATGATTTGTAAAATATTAAAATAAATCATCATTCGTTTGGTTTGACCTTCTAACTTTACCGCCAATTTAAAATATTTTAAACTACGTCCAGCAAAAATACCGACGATCATCGATCCTGCAATCACCGTATGAATCTCACCTTGAGAAATAAAATAAAGGGCTACAGCGATAGGAATATTAATGAGACCTAAAAAATAACTACAAATAATTCCAAAAGATAAACCGATCTGCCAATGAGGAGCATAAATAAAGGAAACAGCTCCGGCCACGCCTCCGAGCATTTGAAACTGGTAGCGAAATGGATTGAAATAAAGAATGACAATTAAAATATACAGCGGCCAATTGGCTAAAGGCGAGAAACACAATCTCATGAGTGATGTTTTAAAATCAGCTAACTTGAAATCATACGCTAATAAAGCTTCGTGTTCAGCCCGTTCAGAAAAAAATGACTTTGTAACGTTTTTAATTTGAGTAAATATCATAACGTATTATCTTTCCTTTTATATTTCCCGCGGGTTTAAGTAACGGCTCCGCAGAAAGCGGACGTTTCACCACGCAACGTTTAAACTTTTTAGAAATCAGGATCGTTTCAAGTACGGTTGAAGCATCTTCATCTGATCCGACTAAATTTTTAAAGAAAACCATTTCCTGCTTCGGTAAAGCCGATTTCGTTTTCGATGGAAACATCGGATCAAAGTAACACACATCAAACTCTTCAGTATTATTCTGAAGAAAATTTTGTGCCTGATCAAATACGAATTTCAAATTTGTTCTATAGTTTGCAGTTAAATTTTCTAAAGCGGTCTTGAGCGCTACATAAATGAACGGATTTCTTTCGATCCCAGTCACTTGGTAGCCCAACTGAGCTAAAAAAACTGAATCGACACCAAGCCCGGCCGAAAGATCTAAAACACGTTTGCCCAGTTTACCGGATCCTAATGCTCGACTGAGCGGTTCTGAGTTCATTCCACCTTTAAACTTAGAATAACTGGTCGAATCATTTTCAAAATCGATTTGGAATTGACGACGACTCTCATCGAACAACTGCGGACAAGCGCTGTTGTATTCAATCGATATATGTTTAACCGTATTTTCATAGGGTTGCAAAAAAGCAGTCCATTGATCACATAGTGATTTGTAGTTTTGATTCAACAAACGATGCTCAATCACAAGGTGCTCTTTAATTGATGATAAAAATTCCAAATTAATTCCACAACTAAAAGTGTCACCATCAACCCAAAAGCACGACTTCCCGCTTTACGAACTTTAATTAAATCAGATCCGATAGGCGAATGAGTTTTGGTGATTTGAATAAAAGTGGGAAGTGAGCCACAAATAAGAATAGCTGTTCCCAGCCCAAGCCAAAAACGGCTCGCGTAAAAATAGTGATACATCGTCCATAATCCGATAAAAAAAGCCCACCAAGAAATGAGAAATGTTTTTGATTTATCAAAACCCATTTTGGTGAGTGTGTTTTTAATTCCGGCCTGAGATGTTTCAAATAAATTCGCAAACTGCACAATGTATAATAAAAATAAGACGGCCACTCCCCAAACCGTTCCGAAAATTAAAATTTCGGTATCAACTCCTGAGCCCATGGCCACTTGGTAACCTGAACATAAAGCAGGACCTAAAATCAAAAATAAAATAAATTCAGAAAATAGACTGAATTTATAATTATTTTTATCTAAGAAATTTCCGGCTAAAAATAAACCTATAGTGATGCCAACAACACTTAGAGATTCATGCTGATGAATACAGACCGGCACAGCTAGTGCGAGAGCAATAAAACAGAGCGACCAGCCGATTCGATTCGCTGAGTCCGCCGTGATCCAACCTAACAAGAGAGGCTTCTTCCCACTCGATTTAATAATACGATCGAAACCAGAGACGTGATCAAGAACATCATTTCGGATATTGAGGCCGGCAAATAAAAACAACGAAGAGACCGCCGCCAAGCTAAAGCTTAAGGGATCAGAAATATTTTGAGAAAGAAAATTCTTGATACCCACAAAAAATAAGGGGATCAAAAGAAGAAAAAAATAATTCCATTTAATCAAACGACTTAAAAGAACTAAGTCGACTGGCTTCATGATCTCGTTCACAAGTTTTATTTCGAAAGTTATCGATTCTTGCGTTGTACCTGTATTTAACGATTCAATTGGTAAAGCTGTCTCGGTGTTTGAAAAAGTTCCCCAGATGTACTGAGCAAAGTCAGCGTCGGTCTTTTTCAAAGTCACGAAACGACTCATGATGATTTCTTTCTAAAATAGAGTAAATCAGTTAAAGAATTTAAAATCGTTATTAATTGCTGAGTTGAAGATTCGTCGATTTTTAAAGCTCCAAGCTTTAATTGCAATTGTTGAACATAATGATGATATAATTTAATTTTATCGACGTTAATGGCATCGAACTGATTTACTTTATACAGAAATATTTCTCTTCCGGAAACTACATCTGTATCAAAGATAGTGTAGAAATCATTTAAATCTTTTGATTTCACCATTTTATCAATTTCAGGACGGCTCATATCAGAAGCCACAAAAGCTCCGAATGAATTCAAATAGCCCGATTTTAAATCTCCGAGAATGGCTTTACCTTCATCGTTACGAATATCATAATCCAGAAGATCATCGCTACGTTGAAATAGTTGTCCTAGCAAAGTACCCATTTCATCTAATATGACATGAAGTTCTTTGTCGTAATTTTCAAGAGCAATAAACGGCGCTTTTAAACACCATTTAAATAATGAAGCTGTTTTTAAATTATGAATGCGATCTAATTGGGGAACAGAGATAAAAAAATCTCCGACGACTGAGTCCTGCAACCATTCACCTTCTAAAAGATCCGAAATGATTTCACTGGTGTATTGAACTAATTTAATATTTCCGTGACCTGAGAGATTCACCATGACTCGAGCCAGTAAGTAATCCCCGGCCAATACTGCATATTCAGGAGTGTACTTGGTCCATGCCGCTGGCTTTCCGCGGCGTAGTTGAGAACGATCAATCAAATCATCATGAAGAAGCGAGGCATTGTGAATAAATTCGATGGTTTGACATAATAAAGTTTCAGTTTCAGGAGATAATTTAAGAGGCCTAGACACAATCTGAACAAGTTTTGAGCGAAAACCCTTACCTCCGGCAAAAAGATCATCGTACAAAGAATTAAGCTTGGGTAAATACGCGGGAAAATCCTGCGGACTAAAAATTTTAACAGCCATAAGAGTCACTATATTCCTCTAACTTTATCTTGAGTCAAGGCGTAGAATTCGCGTAGCATAAATTATGTCAAATAAATCAGAGTTTTATGAAAAGGGCCTTCGTTTTCAGTGTCAAGGTTCAGGCAATTGCTGCACTTCTCACGGCGAGTTTGGCTTCGTCTTTTTAACGATTGATGATCGACGAAGATTTGCTAAACACCTCAAACTTTCGACTGCCGCATTCACACGCAAATATTGCGACCTTAAAGAAGGCGTTTGGCATCTCAAAGAAGATCAGAATAACCCTGATTGTATGTTCTTAGTTAAAAAACGCTGCTCGGTTTACGAAGCTCGTCCTACTCAATGTCGAACTTGGCCATTTTGGCCTGAAGTCATGAATGCAAAAAGCTGGGGAAAAGAAGTGGCTAGTTTTTGCCCCGGAGTCGGAAAAGGTCCGCTTTGGAGTAAAACTGAAATTGAAAAAATTATGATCGAAGATCATGAGAATACTCAAAAATTCGGAACTTAAAATTATTCGATTTTAAAGCAAGGGGAAAAATGAAACATACTCTTCATACCGGATTCTACTTATTTGCTCGAAGGATTAGAAAACTCATCAAGCAGCCCGTCTTTGTCGTTTTAACGATTATCGGAAACTCACTCATTATTATTTCCAGTTTGCTTTTGTACCACTTTGAGCACGGCTTAAATCCAAAAATTAATTCTTTGCTTGATACCGTTTGGTGGGCTGTGGCCACCGTGACTACCGTTGGATATGGTGACATTAGCCCTGTGACAACAATTGGAAAAGTTATAGGTATTTTTATGATGATCATAGGCACGGCACTTTTTTGGAGCTACACCGCTTTGTTTGCCGGAGCCATTATGACAGAAGAAGTTCATGAATTAGAAAGATTAAATAAAAAAAATAATTAATTAATTTATTTTTAATTTAATAAAGTCTAAAATTTCGCTCTTCGATTTTTCAAATTTATTTGATTCAGTGGTGTAAAGCTCGATCTTTCCTTGGTTGGGATAATATCCAAAGGCTTGTTCGCCTTTTTCGCAAACGCCAAGACAACCAGAAACCATGACTCGAATTTTTTTGTGAGCTTCGTTATCATTTTTAAGTTCGGAACGAAGACTTGATTTAAGATTTTCTGCATTTTCAGGTTCGGAAAAATCTTTGCCACATTTACTGCAAATAAACAGACTTCCTAATGAAAATTTGGAATCATGCTTTTTCATCTAAAACCATCTCTTTCAGCTTTGTATACAGAATCTTATTCAATTCTGTCACAGGAAATGGTTTTTGCAAAGTATGAGTTTTCAAAACTCTTTCGTACGGTAAAACCGATAGATTAAATTGATCAACAATTTCTGAAGTCGAATAAGTCGCGGCCGGTGCGAAGACAATCATTAAACTATCCCCTTGACGATCATCAGGAACTGAAATCAAAGCACAGCTTTGAGGATTTAAGTCTTGTGTCAGCATAATTTTTTCAAGCTTCTGACGAAGCTGAAATAAAGACACTCCTTCACCATTAATTTTAACTTGATCATGACTTTTATTTACAAATTGGAATTGTTGATCTTTGATCTCTATGAGATCTTCTGATTCATAAAAACCATCTTTATTGATCAGATTTTTCTGAATGATTTTGTCTTCAACTATTTGTAAAGAGTATTCAGCTAAAGAATTGCATTTGATTTTCAATCGACCTTCTGTGGTCTGTCCGGCTTGGACGCCGGAAAAAGGTCTGTAGCCCTTTTCTTGGGGTAAACGCTCGGCGATCATCGACGAAGTTTCTGTCATGCCGAAAGTAATAACCAGAGGCCATCCCAGATCTCGCACTGACTTTTCAAGCTCTGATGATAAATGAGCTCCTCCAACAAAAACGTATTTCATCTGAGGTGGACATTTCATTTTATTTTGAACCAAATCAAAAAGCTGAGTTGGAACTAAAGATAAAAGTTGAATGTGATTTTTAACTAGCCAGTCATAGCTGAAAGACTTCCACGAACTGAAATAAACTTGAGCTTTCGTCAAATAAGCACGAGCCAAAACAGACATACCTCCAACATGATAACTCGGAAGCACACTTCCCCAAGCCATATCAGTCGCAAGATTGAATTTTTCATTTACTTTTTGAGCCGAATTCATAAAGTTCGATTTTAAAATAGCATATACTTTCAAACTATCGCGACCACTTGTCGAGCTGCCAGAACTTGAAATCAGAAAGTATCCCCTGGGGCTCGTATTGGTATCGAAGTAAGTTTTAAGTTTTTCTAATTTATTTTTTTCAGCATCAGACAAAAAGGGGCTGTACAAAATATGATTTTCACTTTGCTCGCGGTAATCAATTAATGGTTCCCAAACTAAATTATTCAGCTCCGTTTCAAAACCGATACCAAAACCATCGCTGTCAAAGCTCATTTTATCTTTTTGAATATTAAAATATTTTAAAAATGGCGAATCTTGGTATTGATCCAAAGTCATAAAGCCATGAGTTTTCTCGGGGTATTTTTGAGCTTCAATGAGTCCGTGAGCAATACCAATGGGATGATCCATGGCCGAGGTTAAGTA
Organism: uncultured Bdellovibrio sp.; assembly: GCA_937871355.1. GTDB lineage: Bacteria > Bdellovibrionota > Bdellovibrionia > Bdellovibrionales > Bdellovibrionaceae > Pseudobdellovibrio. Next base: position 10,421 of record CALMPX010000449.1, on the reverse strand, counting down.
AAGTGAATCTTGATCAACCAGCGTTCGCACCGGCTTTTGAACACGATATGGCCAACCCGGGGCTTTTTCAAAATCACAGGCTAAAATTAACGGCGATGCCTTCCAGCGATTTTTATCAAAAGGAAAAGGATCCTCGATGCACTCAATTTTATTTTTCACAACTTCAGACAGTAAACCGACAAATTGATCATACAAATCAGCGGTTAAGCTGCTGTTAAAATCCAACCGAATATTTTTAAAATGAATGGCTGTTTTATTTAAAAAATGAGCCAAAGGCGCAATGTCCCCGTCACCTTTAATCTTAACCGTACGTCCATAAGCCAACTCACTGACATGACGGTAATCAGAAATAAGAAAATGGTTTTTGACTGGATTCTTCAAGTTGAGTTGAATTTTATTTTTTCGAGCCGACAAATCATGTTGAGCCAATTCCAGTGCTCGTGAAAATAAAGGGCCTCGATTTTTAAGCTCAGAATCAAGATCTAAGTCTCCTAAGGTGGGCCACGGACAAATATCAGCTACGCCGAAGTTGTGAGATTCATCGACTATTTTTAGCAAAGCGCCCTCTTGAACAAGATTTGGCGTCTGAGCATTTGCGGGATTTTTTCTTTTTAAAAAATAACGATGAATGAAAAATTGCATTAAACCCGCGTTCCTACAAAAAACAAGATACTAAATAGCATGGCATAAGCCGAAGACATGGCTAGATACTTATTGTACTCAGCCGATGGATTGGTGCGAATAATTTTTTTCATAACTGAAATACCTAAAGGCAAACACAGCATCGGAACGATATAGAAATAAATTTTGTTTTGGAATAACCAGTAGTACCCAGCAATAAACGGAGCGACAATCAGAAAACAAATCCATGCTTTGGCAGGACCTACACCTAAACGTACGGCCAAAGTTTTTTTATTCACTAATTTATCTTCGTGAATATCGCGCAAATTATTAATCGCAATCAAAACGGTGCTCAGAAATCCAATTTGCAAACCTAAAATAAGAGCCGGCAAAGTATAAGTCCCTGTTAGTAAGTAATACATTCCACCAACGGCCACTAATCCAAAAAAAATAATAACAAATAAATCCCCAAGCCCTTTGTAAGCTAAAGGATACGGACCTGAAGTGTAAGCATAGCCCATGGCCACGGACAGAACGCCGATGATCATGATCGGAACACCTCCTTGAATCGCCAAAGGAATTCCGAAACCAACGGAGAGAGCAAAACACAAGGTCGCCGCCCACATCACCTGTTTAAAAGTAAAAATCCCCTGCTGAGTTACGCGTGTGGGACCAATGCGAGTTTCCGTATCGGCGCCTTTTTTATGGTCCATGGCATCGTTAACCAAATTCGTTCCAATTTGAATAAAGAAGCTGGCCATGAGTGCGCAAACAATAATCCACCACTGGATCGCAAAACCTTCAGATATCACTAAACCCGTGCTGGCAACAATAGGCACCACTGCGGCGGATAGGGTTTTCGGTCGGGCCGCCATAATCCATGATTTAATATTCGTCATTCTTTAATCCTCTTTGATGAAGTTCAATCTAAAATACCGTTTACACACGGGCAATTCATTTTTCAGTTTGTTTCCAGATAATATATCGCATATATTTCTCTAGAGGTCAGACATGCTTAGTTTTATCATTATCGGAATCATTTCATTCAGCCTAGGAGCCCTCATTTGCGGCTTTTTAGTCTACAACAGCCAGTCTCGCAAAACACACGAGTGGCGGACTAAATTTGAAGTTCAACAGGCTTCAGTTGAAACTCAAAAAACAGAGACTCAAAATCTTAAGCAACAAATGACTTTACAGTTTGAAAATTTAGCTCAAAAAATTTTTGACGATAAATCGTCTCAAATGACTGATCAAAATTACAAACAACTCTCGACACTTTTAGATCCTTTAAAAGAACGAATTAAAGATTTCGAAAAAAAAGTCGAAGATACTTATTCTCAAGAGCGCTATGAGCGGGGTCACCTCAAGGGTGAAATTTCTAAATTAATTGAATTAAATGCGACGATGTCAAAAGAAGCTCACAATTTAGTTTTAGCCTTAAAAGGTGAAAATAAAACGCAAGGTAACTGGGGCGAATTGATCTTAGAAAATATCTTAGAACGTTCCGGCTTACGTAAAGGCGAAGAATACTTCACCCAAGAAACAGTGCGCGGCCCTGAAGGCGAAATGCTGCGTCCTGACGTTATCGTACGCTTACCCGACGGAAAACATTTGATTGTCGATTCGAAAATGACTCTAGTCGCCTACGAAGCTTATTGCTCAGCCAACGATGAAACAATGAAAGAAAAAGCAGGCCTTGCTCACGTTGAATCTTTAAAACGCCATGTAAACGAACTGTCTGATAAAAAATATCACTTGGCTGAAAAAATTATCTCTCCAGATTTTGTGATGTTATTCATGCCTTTGGAACCAGCCTTTGCCTTAGCGTTTCAATTAAAACCAGATTTGTTCAATCAAGCCTGGGGTAAAAATATCGCCATCGTGAGCCCGACAACGCTGCTCGCGACATTAAGAACCGTCACTTCTTTGTGGAAACAAGAGAGACAACAAAAAAATGCACTTGAAATCGCGAAACTAGGTGGCGGACTTTATGATAAGTTCGTTGGCGTTGTTAGCGATATTGACCAATTGGGGAAAAAAATTAAATCTGTTTCCGAAACTCATGATCAACTCATGGGTAAAATTTCAACCGGAAAAGGCAATCTTATTTCTCAGGTCGAGAAACTCAAAGAGCTTGGCGTTAAAACTGAAAAATCACTTCCGCAAATCACGGAGTAACTTAAATGTTTAAAAGATTAAGTTCAGTTAAACTGACCCATTGGATTTTCATTTCCTTAGTTATTGGTGTCGCTGTTGGCGTTTATTTGCCTGATTGGATTGAATACATTAAGCCGTTCCGATCACTGTTTCTAAATGCGATCAAATGTATTATTGCCCCGCTCATTTTCTCTTCGATCGTGGTCGGAATTAATTCGGCCGGAAATACCAAAAGTTTAGGCCGCACAGGGGCCAAAGCGATTATCTATTTTGAGATCGCGACCACAGCGGCCTTATTTATTGGTTTATTATTCGTGAATATTTTCCGTCCGGGCGATGGCTTGACCATCAACCATGCCGTCAATGAAACCGTAAATAAAGCAGCCGAAACAAAATTAACTTTTGCCACTTTTATTGAACATCTCTTACCTCATAATTTCATTGAAGCCGTGGCCAAAGGAGACGTACTTCAAATTGTCATTTTCTCTTGCCTATTCGGCGTAGCGCTTATGTTAGCCAAAGAAAAGGGTAAACCTGTTTTAGTTTTCTGTGAAAGTTTAAATCATATCATGTTTAAGTTTACAGATTTAATAATGGTTTTGGCTCCGATTGGTGTAGGTGCTGCGACGGCAGCTAGCGTGGCCGAACATGGAATCGAAGTCTTAAAGCCGATGATGAAGCTTGTCGGAACTTTGTATCTCGCTTTATTTGTATTCGTCATCTTAGTTTTATGGCCGGCCTTAGTTTACTCTCGCGTAAAAATAAAAGCGTTTTTGAGAGAACTTAGACCTACTATTCTTTTAGCTTTCTTTACTACATCTAGCGAGTCTGCCTATCCCGCAGCACTGGAATCCTTGGAGAAAATGGGAGTTAAGAATAAAATTGCCAGCTTCGTTCTTCCTTTAGGCTATAGCTTTAATTTAGATGGATCGACACTGTATCTAGCCATCGCTTCCGTATTCGTCGCGCAAGCGGCAGGTATTGAACTGACGCTCACAACTCAAATCACTATGATGTTAACGCTTATGCTGACAACAAAAGGTGTTGCCGCCGTTCCACGAGCTTCACTAGTGGTCTTGTCGGGCACCCTAACCGCCTTCGGCTTACCCTTGGAAGGCATCGCGCTTATTTTAGGTGTGGATGAATTTATGGATATGGCTCGAACCTCTGTAAATTTGATTGGTAACTGCGTGGCTACCACAGTGGTTTCTCGCTGGGAAGGCGAAAATCTTCATCCAGAATTCCAACGTTCTTAAAATTAAAAAAGGTCTAAGATATCTTAGACCTTTTTCATCCTCACATTTTAAATCGAATTACTTACAGTTCAGTAACTCTTCTAAAGTGAATTTTTTACCAGAAGCTTCTTCGACGGCTTGTTTTAAAGTTTTACCTTCTTTTAATGCTTTTTCGTATTTTGCAACAAAATCAGCTGATTTAGCAGCTAATTCGCCACTGGCAATGTTAGCCACTTTGTCAGATAATTCTAAAATTTTCTCTGTTTTTGCTTGAGCTGATTTTTTGTCGGCTTCATTTTTATGAATTGATTCAACTAAATAAGAAGAAAGTGAAATCAGTTCAATGCTTTTTTTAGCTTGGCCTTTTTCTACCGCACTTGAACTCTTATCCAATGATATAGAAGATAATCTTGCAATTTCTGGCAATACCTTAGCTGCATTCACATCAACGAGCTTAAGTAATCCATTCATTTGCACTGGGTCTAATGTCGTTACATTACTTACAGTAGACTCAATAGCTTTTACGACAATCTTGCGAACTTCAGGCGTAGTTAAAATACTTTTACCTTCGCTTCTTAATTTTTCAATATACTCAACTGAATTTTTAACTTTCTCACGTGATTGCTCTACAGTTAATCGCTTAACTTCTTTTGCAACTGTGGGTTTTTGAGCTGTTGCGAATTGAAAAACTAAAACTAATGACATAAAAATTATTTTTTTCATATATATCCTCTATTTTCTTATTCGTTATAAATTCAGTGTTACTTAAGTCCCTTGTTCTAAAACTAGACTTTGGTGTTTAGTTACTCTCCATTTGATTCAAAATTTCTTGGTTTTCGACGTATAAACGATTGCTCAATAATGTATTCATGCGGATAAATCGACGTGTCTCTCCTTCGACTTGTCTGATCCCTTTCACTGCCGCAATAATCACTTTTTGTCTTAAAGTTGGATTTTTAACATTAAGATCTTCGTAAACATCTTCAGTACTTTCATTTCCAGATTCAGTCGCTAACATTCCAGAGAAAGCCATTTCGGCCATTTGCTCTTCGGTTAATTGTGCATCAGCTTTTTTAACTAATCGTTTTAAACCAGCACTTACGAGAATATCATTAATAGCTTTGTCTATTTGTTTTGAGTTTTCAATGTACTCGTTGAATCTTTTAGCCTTTTCATCTTTTTCTTTTTTAGCATTCATAAGAGCTTCTTTAGCCCGCGCTTTTTTATCAGATTCAGAATCAAATAAAGATTTTTTTATAGCTACAAATGTATTATCTGTTACAATTTTTTGTAATCCAACCGGTGCTTTACGATAGTTTTCTACAAATCCTAAAGAAGTATTTAATAATGCATGAAGCTTCGAAATTTCTGGACGGTATAAACTGTAAATCGGGTCAAATTTTCCGTCGTTCACTTTTTTATTAGATTGTAATAAGTAATCTGTTTTTTCCTGCTTCTTGTCAGATATTACAGCAGCACCTAAAATAGGACCGAAAGTAAGGCTTTTAACAATCGATCCAAATTTTAAATCTTTTTTCGGATTCGCTGTTCGAATCGAAACATTTTTTTCAATTAATGCACGGTTAATAAGTTGTAAATACACATTGTTTTCAGTGCTCAATGATTCTTTGATCGAATTTGGTAAATACTCAGTACTGGTGTTTAAAGTATCGACTAACTCCTCGTACCAAGTTCCATGACCTACGAAATTATCATAAGCTTTTTCGTATACTTGTTTATATAATTTATCGTAAGTTTTAAATTCTTGTTCCATTGGTTTTTTAGCATTGCTAATCCACCATTTTTCAAATGCTTCTGGATCTTGTGCTTTTGTATAATCACCGATCGTAGCCAAGTTGAAGTTTTTAAGAATGTATGAGTAAACAGGCTCATGACCAATTTTACTGTAGTAAAGATTTGAGCTGTTCGTCATTGTTTTACAAAAGTGTTCACGATCTGCATTCTCTTTTAATAAACTTGGCGGATTATATTCAGGAGTAAGAAAATTCACGCCAGCTAACTGTAATTTATTTAAAGATCCTTTTTGTTCGCCACAAATCATTTTATAAATCATTAAATCTGTGACTTTATTAAACTGATACTTTTTACGCACAGACCAGTTGCTGTAATCCGCTAACTCATCCATACCTTTAAATACAGTGTGAGCGGCAGCTGCTTGAGAAAAACTCGCTAAAGGATCAAGAATTGGTGTAGGGTTTCCAATCTCAGCAAACATTTTACTGATAGCGCTTTGAAAAACTAAATCATAATACGGTCCTGTATACGAGTTAGTAGGAACCATTGTTGAGCTGCTTGAGTGAACCGGAGCATTTGATTCTTTTACTTGATCGTAAACTTTACGTAATTGAACAAGTCCTTTTACCATCGTTGATGTTTTTCCTGAATTTAAATGAGACAAAATTTGTTGAAAAATTTTATCTTCATTATTACGTCCGTTAAAAACAAGCTTTAAATCAAGATATTTTTTTGCTGTATTTAAAATGTTATCTCTTTGCAATTTTTCAATTGCATTTGGATCTGATAAATATTGATCATTCAACTTCATAGCCGATTCTTTAGTCAGTGGCCCAGGGCTTACGCCGTAAAATGGCAAAGTACGCTTCAATGGGTACTGTGAAATAATCGACATCGCACTTGGCTCTAATTCACCCTTAGCTACATCACTGCTAATATTCATGGTTGTGTAAAGTTCGTTAGTAAACTTTTTATAAAACTGATAAGAGAAATCAATTTGATTTAGAAGCTTTTTAGTCATTTCTTCCCAACCTGCTAAATCAGCATCAGCACTAGTATTTAAATGACTTCTCCAAGCTTGCATTTCCTCTGTATAACTTTCAATATCCTGTGGAAATGAGTTTTTAAGAGGAATGCCCGGCATTTTAATAGGAAGAATCATCATGCCAGCAGGGCTTGGAACAAATGTTAGGTTTGAAGTGATTTTTTCATCAATTGATTTACCGCGAGATGTCGATGATGACTTAGCATCATCCCAATTAATACTGTCAGCAGCTAACCAGGCTGCGTTCATATTAGGTACGTTTTTATTATCAAAAAAGGCTGGCTTTAAAATATTACTAATTGGGCGATTAACATAGTTTAATAAAATATGATCTACCGCCACAAACGCACTCAGTTTAGTCACTGTACCAACGAATTTTAATCCTTTGCTGACCCACTTTGCTTCTCCGGCATACGGAATACATGTTAACACGACGTCTGCCGCAGTTATTCGGTAAGCCATGCTCAATAATGCTCGACGTGATAAGTACTTTTCTGCAAATGATTTTACGGCCATACGTTCAAAAGCACGGTAAGCATTATTTTCTACGAGCTCTGTCACTGCTTGTGAGGCAAACAATGAAATAATTTGCGGGAAATATTGATTTGTTTTTTTGCGAGCTGTCCATTCTTTCATAGCTAAATTACATGACTGTAATGATTCTTCGTCTTTTTTACCTTGAATCCATTTTTTGCTACAAGCCACAATCGACTGTCCGACATCAGAAACGATACTTGAAGCTAAGGATCCAACAGCCATGCCGGCGTAAGATAATTTAACCATCATTTGTCTTTTTGTAGAGGCATCTAAAGCTTGAAAACTAGCTTTTGATGTATGAAAATTTGTAAAGAAACCGTTTGCTTGCATAAAGGCATAAAATGAAATGTGAGCGATAGGATCTTTTAAAGACATGATATGTCTTTCCATTGCAACTGGGTCACCTTGTGACTTAATCCACATTGTATTGAAAGTCACCGCTCCAGAGGCAACGAAGAAAGCGAAAGATTCAGGAGCAAATCGTTTAGTTGTTGAAATAAAAGCTTCTTTATTTGTTTTAATACGGCTTTGTTCTTGAAGTTCACGTTCGTTTTCTTGCTGACGTAACGCTTTGAAATTATCAATTTTTTCTAAGCTAGCTAAATAAAGTTTGTACTTAGTAGGGTTAAACTTTTCTAATTGTTTGCGCGCTTTTTCGCTTAAAACTTTAACATAGGCATTTTTAGCTTCTGGGCTTAATTTTTTAACAGCTTCGGTATAAACAGATAAAGCTTCGTCTGATAATTTTCTTCCATTTTTACGAGCTTCAACCGCTTCTCTTAAAAAAGAAACATCTAAGCTTAATTCCATAACGGCAATTTCAGCTTTGATTTTTTCATCAGCATTTTGTGTTGTTTTATAAATTTGAGCTTGTTTTTCTAAAGATGCTAAACGTTTTTGATTGAGAATCTCTAAACGTTGCGCTTTAATAGAAGCTTCTAAATTTTGTAATGCTAAAAGTTCTGTAATTTGAGCCGTCGTTGCTCCTACTGTGTTAAAATTGAAACTATTGCTTTCAACATTTTTTGACGCCATTAAAAGGTCTTTTTCCATTTTTAAAAGCTCAGCTCTTAATTTAGTAAGCGCTTGAGGATCGAGCTTATCATTTGGAGTAAAAGAAAAGGCACCGACATTAACTTCGTCTGGATTTTCAGTTTTCATCACAACAGGTGCGACAACATCATTTGCGTTAGCTAAAACAGTTTTGTCATCTTTAGCCAAAGCAGAAGCTTGAACAAACATAGAAATCAAAATGATACATTTAAACTGATTCAACATAAGCACCTCGTTGAATCTTAAGTTGCAAATACTTGGCACACTTTGAAAAATCAGTTCAAATATAGGTGTTTAGGTTGTTTTAAAGTAAAACACGTTCGCAACGATAGCAAAAATAGTTTACAGTCTGTTATAAAACTAACAGGCAAGTGTCTCAGGATGAGATTTTAGTTAAACAAAAAGGAACAGCTTGTCCGGTAAATATCAGGGCTGGCCAACCCTCCGAGTAAAAACTTAACCGCTTCCGATCGAGCTTGCTTTTTCTTACTCATGTCAATTCGGTCTAAATCGTGATCTGAATGCTGTTCCTGTAATAATGAAAAGGGCTTATCTGTTATCAAGTTAATCGCTCCAAATTTTACATTGGTCTTATTTTTAATATTGAATACAGAAATCTCACGGGCCAATAAGCTTTGCTCGACATCAATGGTGTCTAGACCTAATTCATTAACTGCTGACAAATAAAATTTATTTTGTTCGATCGGAGAAAAGGTATTTCCATGAGTTGATTCAAAATTAATTTTAACTTTATTCGTGCTCGGCAACTTAACCGAGTTCAAAATATTTTCAACAGCGATATATCCTTCTTTATCTATAAATCTTTTAGGCACAGACAAATCATAAATCGAATTCTTATCTGATACCGCTCCAGCTGATCCCATAAAAATAACAGATTCTACTTTTTTATGCAGGAATGCTCCGATCATCATCGTGGCTAATTCTCCCCAGACTGTTTTTTTGGAACTGATCAGTAATATTTTTTTATTTCTTTTAGATTGCTTATTTTCCAGGGTCACGACTTCGGCCTGAAGGCCTGATTTTTCATCTTCTGCTGATGTTTTAGAAACATATTTCCAATCTGCACTGTTTTCTACAGCATCAATCCATGTGCTACTGTATCCAAAACTGACAATAGAATAATCCAAACCAAGCTTATCTGTTATACGACGAGCTCCTTGGGCCATGCTATAGCGCTCACGAATTTCAGAATTTTGATCGTACTCGACCACAGCAGCCTTGCTGTTTGTAATCGAGCGAATCATGGTCGCGTAATGTTGTGCATAACGATATGACGTCGGAATCTTAATAATTAAAACAGGCTTTGAATCAGCTTGTTGAACGAGATATTTTACAATACCCCACTCTTCATACAAGCTCGGTAGCTTTGTTGCTGTTTTCAATTTAGGGTATTGTACGTCCAAATTTTTAAAAAATGAATCGTCTGTTCCAGAAAACACTTTGATATCTACCATTCCACTTTTAATGGCAGAATAAACATGATGACCAAGGCGTTGTTGGACATACTTATTGATATCTAAAATGGCATGACCTGAATGAAGCTTTAAATCATTTCCGGCTACAGAAACAGTATTAATTTCAAGATTAATTCCGTGCTCGACATCAAGCTGACTGCTTTCTCCATATTTTTTAATAAGCTCAGGTCTAATAAAGTCAGCTGTTTTTAGTTCCTCATTGAAATCGAGTTTTAAAAAATCTTCAGCGGAATGAGAGACTAACTGTGCGGAAACAGTTCCTGCAATAAGTAAAATTGAAAAAATAAACTTTAGTTTATTCATACTATGGCTGTCCTTCATATTTTACTGGAAATTCGCCACGCGCATCGTACACTTCAATATTTTTAGATTTTAATAGTTTCATCATTTGTTGGTCTGGAGGATTAAACTTAAAATGCAAAGCTGACATGTCGTCTATAGATAAATCACCTAAAATTTGAACTTCAAAATGATGATCACCTCTATCGGCGATAATATCATTCATTTTATAAGTTGGATCAT
>CALMPX010000448.1 GCA_937871355.1 uncultured Bdellovibrio sp. | reverse complement strand
AGCTGTTACACAGAGTAGCCAGAACGTTTCTTTTAAAACAATTTCTTGTGCGTTAAATTTAGATTTCGGAAATTTTTCATTATAAAAATGATCGCAGAAATCATTTTCAGATCCTGCTCGAACAACTTTTAAAAGCATACCAAAGTGCACAGCTGTAAACTGCGGAGTGATAAACATTTTTCTTAAAGCCGATTCAGGGGTATGGACTAAGAATTGATAGACCGAACTGGCGTCATACTGTGAATTCATAAGTTCTCCTTCTTTCTTGACTAAAGTTATATCGGACTTTCGTAGGAGATAATAAAGGGGGCAGCCTTTTTTTCTATTATCTCGCTTAAAACAGACATAGGACAAAAAGCCTGTCTCCTTTCATTTGAGCGTAAAATTTTTAGACACTTTTTGCGGGTTTAGTGTAGAAAATTCAACATGATTTTATCTATGGCGATGGGTTGGGAAATAGAGTAAATTCCAGGCATTATGAATAATGAGACCAATGAAAATAACACCACAACGATTGAGTCAACTCATATAGAGCAATCTCGTCAGAGTTTGACTGAAGAGCTATCGCTTAAAAACATTGCGCAAATCTTAGTTCAAAACTGGGCTTTGTTTGCCGTTATCTTTGTGTCACTTTCGATTATTTCAATTTTACTTTATAGCTTTAAGATTCCGTATCAGTCGGTGGGATCTGTGATTATTAATGATAATAAGAATAGTTCACTGCAATCTTTCACCAGCCAATTTGTGGGGAATGCTAACGCCAGCAAAGTGAACGAAGCAAAAAAAGCTAACTCGTCAGTTCAAAAAAGTATCGAGTATTTAAAGACCGCCGATTTCTATCTTAAATTGATTCGCGTGATCTCTGAGGACAAGAAAATAACTGAAATGACCATGAGTGAAAAAGCTGGATTTGATCAATTTAAAGAAACCATTCTCAATAATAAAAAAATTGATGCACTTAATATAGATGATCAATTGGTCGCGGTTAAGAAGATGGATGCTATGATTAAATTGAATCTTCAGTCAGACTACGAAATCGAAGTCGTTGTCAGCTCTTTAGATAAAAACTTAGCCTATTTTGTCTCGAAGAACTCTTTACCTGTATTCAGTGATGAGTTAAAAAACATGGAAGCCGCCGATCTTAAAAAAGTTAAGGATTTCTTGACCACGCAAAAGAGTAGTTTAGACACTTCAATTCATTCTTTGAATAAAAAGCTTTCTGATTTTCAATCTAAGCCAGAGAATCTCATTTCATTAGGAGCGAATAAAGTCGGAGATTATATTTCTGAGTTGATGGTTCGTAAAAACGAAATAAGAATGAAAATATCTGAAAATAGACAAATCATCTCAACTTTAGACAACGGAAGCTCTCGACGTGACAGTGCTTTATACGGCAATAGTGGTAAAATACAGAATCTTAAAATAGAAAATGAAATGCTGAATTCAAGATTAGCTGATTTACAAAAAACCATGGATCGTGTGATGGGGCAAGCCAAAGGCATTCCTACGGCTAGTATCACTTATGATGAGCTGAAAAAGAAATCTGATCTTGAATTTCAAAATTACAAACAAGTTACTGAAAGCCTAGCTAAGATCGATGCTTACGAATTATCTTTAAATAATAAATTCGAAATTCTTGAATCACCTCGCTATGACAAAGTAAAACCATTTATAGGATTATTTACTTTAATGTTGTTATCATTATTATTAACACAGTCTATTGGCAGTATAATTATATACATTCGTACGATTTGGGATACGAAGTATGTGACGGCTCAGCAGACAAGAAATATCGTGGTGATCGATGGCCATTCATTTGATCCGCGCGTTATTATTGAAAACTCTAAAATTAAATTTAGACTTCGCAGTCCTGATTTCGATACGGAACAGAATCGTGATCCGCGTAAAAAATTAGGATTTGATTTTAGTTCAACTAAAGATGTCACACACACAAAAACAGTTAATGGCGAAGACATCGAAACAACTGAAAATTAAAAAGCCAAGTGAAAATCACCGACAAAGATCGCCCTTCAACCTGGATTAAATACGAAGATCACTTTTGTCAGTCGTGCAACGCCAGTTGCTGTACCATGCCTGTTGAAATCAAATCTTTCGACATTGTCCGTTTAGGCTTAGCTACTCAGGATGAGATCGATAACTCTATTAAGAAAACAGCTAAACGTTTAAAAAAAGAAGGTGTTATTAGCTCTTACCGCGATAGCACAGACTTGTTCATGATCACGCAGCGATCAAATGATGATTGTTATTTTTTAGACGCAAAAACCAGATTATGTACAGTCTATGAAAAACGTCCAGATACGTGCCGTGACTTTCCAACTCGGGTCGGAACGCGAGTCACATTCTGCCCCTACAAGCGCAAGTAGCTGAAAGGTGCCAGGCCTTATTTTTCCATTACCATTGGAAAAATAAGGCCTGGCACCTTTTATGTCTCGATATGAGACACGTTCCGTTAGTGTAAATAAAAGGACCTGGCACCTTTTAATGCTTAAAGTTTTAAACACTGTGAACACAAAGTGTCACTCTTGGCTTCAGTCTCTGAACTGTATCAATATAGACCCGTTATAAACTCTTTATTTTATTTGAAATTCAGTCGTTGGCGAGCTTCCTGCTTTAGTTAGATGTAGAGGCATTTAACTAACGGAGGCGCTCATGATGAACTTAACTAAAAAACAATACACTCAATCTGATAAAATCTTAATATCAATTTGTTTGGCTGCAGTTGTAGTTATCGTTTATTCGTTAGCTCACTTCAGAACAGCTCAAGTTAAATTCAGTAAAAACGATGTGTCTCAAATCAATTATGAAATGACTAAATTGCAAAATTCTGAAAATCTTTATTCTTTAGAAAACCGTGAAATTGAAATGGATTATAAAGCTTTAGAAGCTAAGAAAGCAGCGGCTCAAGCTCAGGCTAAAAAAAGCACTGATAAAGCTAACAAAGTAACAGCTCCAGCAGCGCAAGCCGCTGTACAAAATGCAATGGCTCAACAAGTAGAGGCTCAACGTAAAGCTTTAGCCTTAAAACGTTTACAATCACAAACTGTGTCTCAATCAGCTCCTGCTACTTCGGCGCAAAACGAAAAAGATCCAAAAAATACAAATACAGCACAAGAGCAATACAAAGCGCTCGATAATACTGTTGTTGCTGAGACTCCGGCTGTTGATAAAAAATCATTTGAGCAATGGAAATCTGAAATCTTCGCTGCGCAAAGTAAAGAAGCTATCGCTAAATTAGTTGCCGCTTTGAAAAAAGGTGAATTAACGAACGAAGAGTTTCAAAAAT
>CALMPX010000447.1 GCA_937871355.1 uncultured Bdellovibrio sp. | reverse complement strand
AGGTGGAAATCAAAACAAACCTGCTCGCACTCCTGCTAATGATTATTTACACATAGATGACTTTGATAGTTCCGCTGATTCTGCGGGCGAAAAAATTGATCTTAAAGCGGGTCTTTTTATTGGGAGTAATGATCAACTTTCACGATTTAAATTGAAAACATTTGAACTCGCTTCGACCGATGGACGAAAAGCGCCGGTGGACTACTTTATCAGTTATCCTATTTTAGATCGACCTTTTGGTTTTTGGACGAAAATGAAAGAAAACAGTCCAGACTATCAAATTCTCGTAGAAAATACGGATGAAAATAAGCAAATTCGTTTGATCAAAAAATTATTTGATAAAAAAAGAATTTTAGTATTAAGACAAACGACAGAATGGTTTGCAAATAAGTATCCTCAATCAAAATACTTAGAAATCGCCTACGCCATGACGGCAGACAGCTTCATTGAAGCTTGGAAAAAAGAAAACAAGGCTCAAGATTACGATACAGCACAGCTGTACTATAAAAAATTAATGGATAACTATCCGAAATCGGCGTTATTTGAAAGAACATCATTGGCCGTGGGTTTTTATGAGTTGGATAAACAGAATTACCTCAGTGCGATGAGAAAGTTCAAATCGCACTCAGAACAAACTGAGTTTAAGAATAATAATTCAAAGTACTATGCTGATTTAGGTATGGCCTACTGTTTAGCTAAACTCAATAAGACTGAGGATGCAATTAAATTGACGGAAGAAATTGAAGCCGCGGTTCAAGACCCGTTAACCAAGTCTGAAGCTGCTTTTCGTAAAGGTGATTTTTTAATGGCGGCAGAAAAATATATGGCGGCTAAAGATCAATACAATTCTGCTTTTGAAAAATATCCACAGTTCGCAAAACTGTATCCCAATGGCGTATTTAATAAAATGGAAGCTCTATTTCGGCTTGATCTGAATAAAGAAGCTCATGCGGCTGCTTTAGATTTTATGCAATTGTTTTCTCGTCACGATTACGCTCCGTATGCCATGACTCGTTTAGGTGAACTTATTGAAATTTTAGGTGCTCCTCAAGAAAAAGCCGTCGGAGCCTATTTAGAGACTCACTTTAGATATGGTGATAGTCCTAAAACAATCATTGCGCGCCTTCATTTGTTGAGTACACGTATGAAAGGTATGAAAGATATCGAATTAAAAAATACCATCGATAAAATGAATGAATTAGCTCAAAAAAGTGATTTGGAAAATATTGAGCAGTTTAAATCAACGATGATAAGTGATGGTTATGTTCGTCGGAAAGAATTCGACCAAGCTATTAAAACATTAGTTAATTTTTATCAAGTGTCTCCAAGTAAAAAGAATTCAGAACAAGTAACGAATCGTATTAAAAATAGTATTTACAACTACATTCAGTTCTTATCTGAAGGTGGCCGAAACAAAGATGTTCTTAAGGTTTACAAACTGTACTCAGATAATTGGATTCGTAAACAAGAGCGTGCAGATACATTCTATTATTTAGGTAAAGCGTATCAATCAGCAGGAGCCTACTCTGAAGCTTTGAAAAAATATAATTTAGCAGAACAAAAGCTATTATCAGAACGTGCGCCGGCTTCGATTTCAGTTTCAGAAGCGGCGATGCCCAAAATCGAAGAATTGTATTTAACGCAAGCTCAGTCTTTGTTTGAACAAAACAACTTTCAAAGTGCCGAGCAAACGTTAGATAAAATTAAAAATCCAGAGGCTTTATCGCCTGCAGATCAAATAGCACGAGTCAATTTAGCCTCATATTTATACGAAAAGCGCGGAGATAATGAATCAGCGCTTCGTTATTTATCAGAGGTTGTTCGTGTTTGGAAAGCGCAACCCGATTTAGTCACTGACAGTGCCATTCGCGCAGCACAGTTGTGGAACAAAATAGAAAAACCGCAGCGTGGGATCGAAATGCTTGATGATATGTTACAGGAAAAAATTTCAATCAATAATGTCCGTAAAATTTATCATGCTAAAAGTGACATTGCTATTGAAGCTAAATTATCAGATGTCGCCATTAAATCACTAGCCTATATCGTCAATCCTCAAGCTGATTCTGTAGCGACAAATCAAGATATTGCGCGAGAAAAATATCAATTGGGTGAATTGTATTTTGAAAAAGGTGAAATGAAAAAAGCCGAAGACACATGGTCTAGCTTTGCTGATAAAGACGATAAATTCTGGAGCCAATTAGCCAATGAAAAGATGAAAAGTGCCCAGTGGCAAGATGAGTATAAAAAATATCTTAAACGTATTCCGGCAGCAGTAGGAGTTCAGTAATGCAAAAAGAACGTGTTGTACAACTTATCGATTTTAACCTGAACGTTATTAGACTGATGTTGAATAATGAAAATATTCAACTATCTGAAAAAGCGAAGGAAAAAATCGTACAGAAAACGTCTTCAGATAATATTCAAGAGACCAATCTTTCAGAAGCAGAACTTGAACTTGTTTTAGAGTCGGCAGCGAAAAAATGCCGCAATAATATGATTGAACCTGATGATGTCCTTTTCAAAGAGGATCACTTGAATAACTTAGATATTCCGGTCGGTTTAAAATTAGAAGATTTAGAGCGAAAATATATTTTACAAACTTTGTATTTCGCAGAACAAAATAGAACTAAAGCCGCCGACATTTTAGGAATTTCAATTCGTACTTTACGAAATAAAATTAACCAATATCGATTGGAGGGTTTTCTATGAGTTTATTCGATAAAACAACCGATGCTTTAGCCACCTCGTTACAGATGCGGCAAATTCGCCATAACGTAACATCGGCTAATATCGCTAATGCGGAAACTCCTCACTATCATGCCAAAAAAGTCGACTTCGAAAATGCTTTAGCTTCTGCTTTAGAAACTGAAGGAATCGCTGGCGATCACTTAGGTGGTCAACATGTTAAAAACGTTAAGGCTGACGTTTACGAAAATCCTGACGTTGCCGTGAACAATGATGGAAACACAGTGGATTTAGAAAAAGAAATGTCGGCCTTATCTGAAAACTCGATCTTGTACAAATCGGCACTTCAATTGATTAACAAAAAAATGGCTGCGCTTAAGTATGCCTTAGGCGAAAGGTAATCCTCATGTCTGAATTTTTGTCAGGTTTTCGTATTGCAGGAAGCGGAATGTCGGCGCAAAGAGCGCGTTTGAATTCAATTTCTTCTAATATTGCGAATATTAATACAACACGTACTCCGGAAGGAGGACCGTATCGTCGTAAAGATGTCGTCTTTGAGTCGATACCCGATGGTAAAAATTTTAGTGATATAGTCTCAAAACAAGCCGGAAAAGCGGACTTTGATCAAGTCCAGGTTTCTGACATCATTTATGATAAAAAAGCTCCGATTATGAAGTTTGAACCTAATCATCCGGATGCAAATTCAGAGGGTTACGTCGCTTATCCGAATGTGAATCTCATGGAAGAAATGACCAACATGGTTCAGGCGACACGTTCTTACGAGGCTAACGTACAGGCTATTCAGGCAACCAAAGATATGGCTTTAAGTGCACTTGAAATTGGTAGATAATATTAAGAGTATAGAGGAGTTTTCACCATGGATGGTTTAACAATCTCAAACGCAAGTCGTTTTATAGAAAATGCTGGAACATCAGCAACTTCGGGCAATAAGTTAACAGATGGAAATCTACAGATTTCACCGTCGAGTGAAGGTCAAAAGTCTTTTGCAGATACTTTGAAAGAAGCTATTGGCAACGTGAATGAACTTCAAAAAGAATCAGATAGCAAAGTTGAAGCACTAGCCACGGGTAAGACCGATGACATCGCCGGAGTTATGATCACAGCTGAAAAAGCAGAGATCGCATTACGTGCTATGGTGCAAGTGCGAAACAAAATTATTGATGCTTACCAAGATATTATGAAAATGCAGGTGTGATGTGGGGAATTTGTTAAGTAATTTGATCATTCAGTTTAAAGAATTTCATAAGTCGCTGGGTCCGACAAAGCGGATAGCCGTAACAATTTCAACATTAGTGATTATAGTTGCGATTGGTCTTGTAGTTTTTATGGCTGCCGGCAAAGACTATGCTGTTCTTTTAACAAATATTCCAGCTGAACAAGTGCCGAATATTGTCGCCAAACTTCAAGCTAAGAATATTCCCTTTCAGTTAAAAGATGATTCAAAAACGATCATGGTTCCGAATGAATTTTTACATTCAACTCAAATGCAATTAATGGCTGAGTTGGGAAATTCAAACATGGGAAGCATCGGCTTAGAGTTATTTGATAAGCAAGATTTTGGTATTAATTCCTATGCACAAAAAGTCAATTACCAGCGTGCTTTACAGGGCGAATTAATGAGAGCGATCAATACTTTAACGGCGGTTAAGCAGTCTAAAGTCATTTTAGCATTACCACAGAAAAAAGCTGTTATGGAAGAGACTACACCGCCAACAGCGTCAGTTATTGTTGTTTTAAATCCAGGAAAAGAACTGAGCAGTGACCAAGTAAAAGGGATTAAATTTTTAGTTGCGAATGCAGTTGAAGGCTTAGATGCGGAAAAGGTGACTGTTTTAGATGACCACGGAAAATTATTATCGAAAAAATCCGACGGGAGCATTGGAGCGACCAGTGAAATTTTAGAGCTTAAAAATCAGATTGAAAAAGATTTAGAAGGTCGTATTGATTCTATTCTTTCAAAAGTTGTTGGAAGCAGTAAAATTGTCACACGAGTTGATGCAACGATTAACCACAAAGTCATGAGTGCTGTCGAAGAACTGGTTGATCCAGAAAAGACAGCGACACGAAGTAT
>CALMPX010000446.1 GCA_937871355.1 uncultured Bdellovibrio sp. | reverse complement strand
GATTTTCACTTCGATTTGAATTTTTTTATCTTGTGTTTTTAAATCGAGAATCGATCTAACGTCTTCCAGAAGTTCGATGGTATTGATTGATTCTTTTCTAATTTTAATCTGTCCGAATTCAACTACAGATAGATCTAAAATATCGTCAATAATATTGAGTAATTGACGGCAATTGCGTTTAATAATGCTCATATTGCTTCGTTTTTCATCGTCAGCTAAGTTCGTAGTATTTAAAATATCCACGAAGCCCATGATGACCCCAATCGGAGTTCTGATTTCATGACTCATATTTGCTAAGAAAAAAGATTTTGCGCGATTAGATCCTTCCGCTTTGTCACGCGCGATGGTCAGCTCATGTTCAATTTTTTTGAGATTTGTGATGTCCACAAACGACAATCCTAACCCAATCAATTCGAAATTTTGAGTTTGAATCGGGAATAAATTGAGACTGATACAGCGAGGTTCATTTTCAACTTCAATGCTGATTTCAATATTTTTACCTGGACCGTTGTTTTTAATAAAATCATCAATCGATTCGTGGCGGTTTAAGCCAATCATCTCTTTAAAGAGGGGCATTGAATTAATATCCGTTTTGTTAGATTTCAAACTGAGATATTTTTTGAAAATATCATTAGCTCGAATAATATAACCATCGGGACTGAAAAAAGCGACGCCTTGAGTGGAGCTTGAGATCAATGACTCAATTTGTGCATTGGAACTTAAAATTTCTTTTTCAGATTCGATACGATGACGATTAATAGCTTCAAAAGCTGCGGTGCTATTCCAGGTGATCATGATTAAAACCACTAGGCTGACTGAAGCGACCGTTGCAAAAATAGTGGAAGAATCAGTCCCTGAGTCATGAAGATAAATACAAAAACGACTGAATAGAATAGGTAAAATTAAACTGGCTACAGAAAAACGACGCGCAAATGATCCTGTTGCACCGTAACTTTGAAGAATAACCATATACCTATTTTGTGGAAATAAAAACAGACCAGCAAAAGCCGCTGTTAAACCGCAGATGGCATTGAGATCTGAAATTTGAAAAGATCCTGGAGATGGTTCGAAAGCTTGAATATTAAAAAGAATCGTAATCAATCCCACCAAGGATGCAAAAAAAACAAGGCAATTAAAAGCTGTGGCTAAATGATTAGGAAGGCGCTTGGTGCTATTCAGCAAAAGAGCTGCACCAAGCAGAATAAAGGTCATAGCCGAGCGAGAAACCATTTGTCCTGGAAAATCTAGGTCTGTACCAAGAGGATCAAAATGAAATGGCAGATCTATACCTAAATTAACTCGCGTTACTTTTTGATAAATGGTTAAGACAGAAAGCAAAATGACGAAAGCCGCAATAAGGCGACCCGCATATCTGATGGAGTTTTTTTCCGATTTGAGCCAAATTAAAAAAGTGGAAATAGAAATAAGAAAAAAAGATAAAGCTGTGTTTTGTTTTAAATGAATATCAATCGTAAATGGGCCGATATTTTTGCCAAAAACCCAGCTTAAAATAGACAGGGATGACAAAATAAAAACAACGGCCAAAGGAAATAATACGAAATTTTTAGCGTGTCTGACATTTTGGTATTCAATTTTATTTGTCATTTGGCGTACCTTCCATGCCTTGGGGAAGATATGATTTTAATTTTTTCGAAGCGCAAATATATTCTTTTTCTGCTGATTGAATAAGAAACTGTATTTCTGTAGATTGAATAAATTGTTCAGGGTTGAGATACTCTAGGCGTTTGAAAATTTCAGCTAAACGGATGGCTCCTAAATTAAGGCTCGTCGAACGAATACGATGTGCCAGTTTTGATAACTCATCAAAGTTTCGTGCGGCGAATTCATTTTTAATTAAAGCCAATTTATCCTGCAATTCAACATTAAAAATTTTAATCAACTCAGGTAGAAGCTCTCCTGAGGGGTCATCAGTGCGCATTGTATCGATCTTACCTTGATCTAAGGTGGGGAAAGTTAATAGAATTTGATCTATTTGTATGATTGATTGATCACTCATACATTCTCCGCAGCTGATTGTAGAAGATAACCCTCATGGCTCACTGTTGTTAGTTGCACTCCGGAGTCTAATATTTTTTTTCGTAAAGAAGAAATATGTCGGTCGATGGTACGACTTTGGAAATGAGACTTATTCCAAACATTTTTGGCAATCTTTTCGCGGGAAATAGTTTTTCCGATGTTTGTGACAAAGTATTCAAAGAGCTTAAATTCGGTGGGGGATAAATGAATATTTTCAGGCTGTCCTTTTTTGATTTTTTTATAAACAAGACGTGCTTCTTGATTAAAGATCAATTGACCTAGCTCTTGCGGGAGATAATAGGCTGAGATGATTTCACTCGATCGAGCACAGTGGGCATCGACTCGTGCGAGCAATTCTTCACGACTGAAAGGTTTGGTAATGTAATCATAAGCCCCGGCGGCGAAAGCTTGAATCTTGGCCTGCACATCTGATTCGAGCGTAACGAAAACCACAGGAATCTTAGGTGCGACGTATTTGGCATTAAGTTCATTAAAAAAGTCATAGCCATTTCCGTCAGGCAAATGAATATCTAATAATATGAGATCCGGTTTTAGATTTTCTAAAATATTTCGCGAGCGTTGTACGCTTCCCGAGATTGTTATTTCGTGAT
>CALMPX010000445.1 GCA_937871355.1 uncultured Bdellovibrio sp. | reverse complement strand
ATATTTAGTTTGCCAAAATTAATGCACATTTTCTATGCTATAACCTATGCTGAAACGCGAACTCGCCCTTAGACCTAACTGCCTCCTCACCAGAAGGCCCATTTATTTATTAACTGGACCTCGAAGCATTTTCTATTATCGCTCTCCCTGGAAAGCCCTTCACAATTACCTTTATCAGCATGGCTACAAGGTCTTTGTCTTCAAGTTGCCCTTTCAATCCAAAACGGCTCGCGAGGATTACCTCAGGGCCATGCAGACGAAACTGAATCAATCCCATATAATTTGCGATGCCACGACCTATGAGCAACTCAAACAGATCCTCTGCCAAATCGAAAATTCTACTATCACAGTCTTATCTCGCTACAGCATCATCAATTTACCAGAGAACAGTTTTCAAATTTTAATGAATTTTAAAGTTTGCTCGCCAAGCTACTCTCTTCATAGGGCTTATCTTAAAATAAGAAAGATTCCGACCCCTACAGCTTCAGAAGTGGGCCTGAGAATTCCACATAAAACCTATGATCAATTACTCAATCATTGCATAAAGCTCGCCGAGATGGATTTCTATGATCTTGATTTAAATATACAGTCATGATCATATAGAACTATGAAAGAAGTAAATCCAGAACATCAAAATAAGGCGATCGACGTAAAAGCTATCATTGAGTTTTTAGTTAACTACGTAAAACACCCTGTTAAATACATCACTGAAATTCCAGAATGGAATTTGGCGTCTCTTTTCTTTATTCAAGTTTCTGTTTCAATTATTTCTGGAGTCTTAGCGGGTTTATTAAAAATGAACTTCTTCCGCATTGCCAATGGCCTCATCCTCATGCCCATCGTATCCACGATAGCCTCATTACTTTTAACCACATTACTTTATTATTATTTCCAATTTTTTGAAGAAAAAACGGAAAGCTTTAAAAAGTTATTCTCTTTAGTAATTATTGCTTCAATCCCATTTTATCTATTCCAAATTATCTCAGAATATTTCTCTCCGATCGCACTTGTCGGTTTTGCATTTACATCAGCGCTACTTGTCGTCGGATTAAATGAGACTTTCAAAATAGAAAAAAAACGCTGTTATCAAATAGTCGGAACACTCTTTGCGTTGGTCTTATTCACATGGATCGCGAACAAGCTCACTCCATAATTTTTTTAATTATTGCTTCCCCGTCGAACCAAAACCACCAGCTCCTCGTTCGGTCGAAGACAAATCCGTCGTCAATTCAAACTGGGCCTGAATAACCGGGCAAATAACTAACTGCGCACAGCGGTCCTGATCCTGAATCGTTACAGTTTCGGTGCCTAAATTAACTAAGATCACTTTAACTTCACCACGGTAATCCGCATCTATCGTTCCCGGTGTGTTCATTAACGTCAAACCGTGTTTGGCCGCCCAACCACTACGAGGGCGAGCTTGAATTTCAAACCCCAGGGGAATTTCAAATGTTAATCCTGTCGGCACCAAGACACGCTCCATGGGCTTTAAAACAATAGGCTGATCGATCTGTGCCCGAACATCGAAACCGCTTGCCCCCGATGATTGATACTGCGGAAGTTCACCTTTAAAATGCGGCCAAGTTTTGACTTTAACTTTCATAAAAATCCTTTGTGTTTTCTAATAAGCTTTACGTTTTTTAGAAAAATTATAGTTTGAAATCCAGTCTTGATGAGTCTTCATATTCGGTCCCATTAAAATAGCGGCTACTTTTTCTAAATCGAAATTATTTTTAATATACTGATTCACCGATTTAAGATTAATTTTGTTAATTTCTTCGATGACCTTATCGACTGATCGATATTCATGGAAGATCATTTCGTTTACACCTACTGAAGACATTCGATTTTCGACATCGTCTGACCCCATTAATAATTGTCCACGCACCTGAGTTTTGAAAATTTTCAAATCGGATTCTTTAAGACCATTCTTTTTTATTTTCAATAACTCATCGGCGATGATATGAACGACTTTTTTAACATTCTTAGCATCGGTTCCGGCATAAATGGCAATATTGCCGCTATCCGTTTGTGTGTTCAAAGTCGAGAAAACCGAATAAGCCAAACCTTGTTTTTCACGCACAGCTTGATATAGACGTGACGTCATGCCTCCGCCTAAAAGTGAATTCACGATAAACGCTTCGAAACGGAATTTATCTTGAAAACTAGGTGCTGGTAACGCCAAAAGAATATGAGTTTGTTCCAAATCTTTTTCGTAAATTTGACGACCCGCTTTCCAGATCGGTGCCCGGCGAGCATTAACGATTTTGTAGGGTTTCCGTGTACGAAATAATTTTTGGCATTCAATGACCAAGGCATCATGATCCACTGGTCCTGAAGCACTGACGATCAAATTACTTCCTTGGTAATATTTTTTGTAGAAATCGATCACACGCTTTTGCGTCATCTTTTGAATCGTTTCGCTTTTACCTAAGATTTGGCGACTCAACGGATGTTTGGCATAAGCGATCTCAAATAAATAGTCATAAATGATTTCTTCTGGCGTATCGTCACTCATAGCGATTTCTTGCAGAATCACTTTCTTTTCTAATTCGAAATCTTTTTTAAGTAATTTCATATTACAAACCAAGTCTGATAGGACCTCGAGGCCGATCTTCCAGTCTTCGTTTAAAACGGTACAGTGATAACAAGTGTATTCCCTCGTGGTGTACGCATTAAGGTCACCACCTAGAGATTCTAATGAGTTTGCAATTTGATAGGCGTTGCGAGTTTTGGTCCCCTTGAACACCAGATGCTCAGCGAAGTGGGATAGCCCAACTTCATCATTATCTTCATCTCGTGTTCCCGTAAGAACCCAAACTCCTATAGCAACTGACTTAGAGTGAGTCATGTTTTCAGTTACGACTCGAACTCCGTTAGGCAAAATAGATTTTTTAAAACTACTCATTTTACCCTTTAATCAAAAATAAAAATTACTGCGTAAGTAAAGCTTTGCGAGATAATTTAATTCGACCTGCGCGATCAACTTCGAGTACTTTTACATCAACTACATCGCCTTCGTTCACGACATCAGTCACCTGACGTACGCGCTCATTAGCTAGCTCTGAAATGTGCAAAAGACCCTGAGTATTCGGCAAGATTTCGACGAAAGCGCCAAATTCTGCGATCTTCATCACTTTACCTTTATAAACTTTTCCAACTTCAGCTTCCGCACAAATACCCTCGATCATTTCGATTGCACGTTTTGTTGCTAATGGATCACTGGATGCAATGTTAATTGTTCCATCGTCCTGGATTTCAATTTTAACACCCGTTTGTTCTGTGATACCTCGGATAACTTTTCCGCCTGACCCAATCACTTCTCTGATTTTGTCTGGTCTAATTTTGATCGTCTCAATTCGCGGAGCAAATTCTGAAAGTTGACCACGTGGGGCCTTCATGACTTTTTCCATTTCAGTTAAGATATGTAAGCGACCCTCTTTAGCTTGGTTTAAAGCTGTTTCCATAACTTGGAAACTAACTGAGTCAATTTTGATATCCATTTGTAAAGCTGTGATTCCCGCAGTTGTTCCAGCCACTTTGAAATCCATGTCTCCTAAGTGATCTTCATCACCTAAGATATCTGATAATACAGCGACACGATCGTTTTCTTTAATTAAACCCATCGCGATTCCCGCAACGTTATGTTTAATTTTAACACCTGCATCAAGCAAACCAAGAACGGCAGCACACACTGTACCCATAGAGCTTGATCCATTCGATTCTAAGACTTCACCCACAACACGAATCGTATAAGGGAAAGAAGCAAAATCTGGCAGAACCGCTTTAACAGCACGTTCGGCTAAATTTCCGTGGCCGATTTCACGACGACCTTGACCACCGAAGCGACCGACTTCACCAACAGAGTATGGTGGGAAATTATAATGTAATAAGAATTTCTTTTTGAACGTACCGTTTAATGTTTCAATTGATTGTTCATCATCAGCCGTTCCTAAAGTGACGGTACCTAAACACTGTGTTTCTCCACGAGTGAATAAACCCGAACCATGAGCACGAGGTAACAAACCCACTTCACAAGAAATCGCACGAACTGTTTTTAAATCACGACCGTCAATACGATGGCCTTTATCTAAAATCATGGAACGAGCGACTTTATATTGAAGATCTTCAAAAATTTGTTTCGCTTCACCAGAACGTTGTGATTTTAATTTGTCATCCGTGATTTTTGATAATACTTGAGTCGACATTTCAGATAATGCGGCAGCAAACCCGGCGTAACGCTCTTGTTTGATTTTCATTGATAAAGCTTTTTCAACTAAAGGCTTCATAACCGCTTCCGCTTGAGTACGGAATTCTGAATCAATAATAGGAGCGACGAAATCACGTTTTTGCTTTGATCCCGTTTTTTCACGCAATTCATCTTGAATTTGTAATAATGAAGTCAAAGTGTTGTGACCGAATTTAAGCGCGGCTAAAGCGTCAGCTTCAGTAATGAATTTCGCTTCGCCTTCAACCATCAAAATTCCGTTTTTAGTTCCAGATACTAAAATGTCCATATCTGATTTTGCTAATTGTTCCGGAGTTGGAAGAGCGACGAATTGCCCATCAACACGTGCAACATGACAAGCTGCTGTTGGACCACTGAAAGGAATATTCGAAATATGTAAAGCAGCCGAAGCTCCTAATGACGCTAATACGTCCATAGAAATTGAACCATCAGCGCTAAGAATAGTGGCTACAACTTGCGTATCGTTTAAGTACCCTTCTGGAAATAATGGACGAATTGGGCGATCAATAATACGCGCGCTTAATACGGATTCATTAGAAGGTTTACCTTCACGTTTAAAATAACCGCCCGGAATTTTACCGATAGCGTAGAATTTCTCAATGAACTCAACTGTTAAAGGAAAAAATCCTTGTCCCGGCTTTGCTTCTTTTGCTGATACCGCTGTTACAAGAACAGAGTTGTTTCCGCATGTTACTAATACCGATCCATCAGCTTGTTTAGCTAATCTTCCAGTTTCAATAGTGATTTGTTTACCCGCGATTGTGGTAGAAACTGTCGTCATCATATTTTGCTCCTTAGCACTTCTTCTTTTGTGCTGTGTGTTTGTTGTTTTTCAATTTGAATATTATGTGATGGATTTGAGACTGGGACAAGTATTTATGACCAGCCAAAATTTAAAAGGCCCTTGAAAGGGCCTTTTAAGATTCAATTTGTTATTTACGGATATTTAATGATGCGATCAATGCTTCGTAGCGTTTTACATTTTTAGATTTTAAGTAATCTAATAATTTACGACGACGATTAACTAAAGTGATTAAACCACGGCGTCCGTGATTATCTTTCTTATGAATAACGAAGTGACCTGTTAAGGCATTGATATTTGCCGTCAATAACGCCACTTGAACTTCTGGAGATCCCGTATCAAGTTCTTTAGTTTTGAATTTTTTTAAGATTTCTGCTTTGTCTACTTTGCTTACTGCCATTATGTGCTCCTTGAAGCGTTATGCTTTACGCATAAACTGATTGTTAATCTCAAACCGGTTGATCGTCATGGCTGACGGAAAAAACAGTAAGAGAGCCCATATAGTTAACAAGTTAACCCGACATTGGCAAGCGGCTTTCCTTAAAAAAGGCCTTAAATCCAAGCCTTTATATACCCTTATATGAGTTTTGGATAAGCTACGAGCACCAGGCCTCGACTTAGTGAAAAATACGGCGGATTTTAAGACCTTTACCTGCTTCAACGCCAATCAAGGCAACGAGCTTCTGCTCGGGATTTAAAACCTGAACATACTGATCAGTCTCAGGGTTGAAAACAATAATCAAACGCGAACGCAGATCATGACTGATTTGGCCATTTCTTAATAAGTTGAGATCTTGTCCTTTGACTTTAATACGCTTTACTTCCGGAAGGGCCTGATCCAAAGAAACTAAATGACGTTCAGGATTGAGTTCCATTTTTAAAGTTTCAAGATCAACAGCATCAGCTAGTTTTTGTTTATGAGATGAGGTTCGAATCAATGCCGACATCGTTGCCCCGCAACCTAATTCTTGACCCAAAAGCTTAACCCATGAACGAATAAAACTTCCTTTAGAACAAGCTAATTTAAATGATATTTTTTGATCTTTTGATTTGTTTTCAATGTCCCAAAATTTCATTTTTTTAGTCGGAATCGTCACTGGAATTTCTTCGCGGGCGTATTCGTAAAGTTTTTTTCCATCTATTTTTTTAGCGGAATAAAGTGGAATGGGTAAATCCATTTCACCGTAAAGCGACATCGCTTTATTAATAATTTCTAATTCTGTCGATATCACTTGTTTTTCAGATAAGACTTGTCCTGTAATATCTAAAGTATCTGTTTCAACCCCTAAGCGCACATCAACCTGATAAGACTTATCTCCCTCTGTGATGTATGAACTCAACTTGGTGGCTTCGCCGATTAAAATCACCATCAGCCCGCTGGCTAATGGATCAAGCGTTCCAGAATGTCCGACTTCTTTAGTTTTAAATATTTTACGAACCTGAGAGACGACATCATGACTGGTGCAACCCGAAGGTTTGTTAACTAAAAGAAGTCCATGATGAGCCGATGACATACGAGTTAAATTTCATCATCATCGATGTCATTGACTTCTTTTGAAGTAGACATGTTGGAGAGAATTTTTTCGATACGAAGAATTTTTTCAGTCGATTCATCGGCGAAGAAAGTTAATTTCGGCAAGTATTTCATTTGTAATTTTCTATTGATGGCATCTTGCATATCTTTCGACCAGTACTGTAAAGTCTTAATCGCTTTATCCAACTGTTTATCAGATGGCATTTTCTTACCTTCTGATTCGTCTTCTTCAGTGCGGATATTTAATAAGCTAACGTACACGTTGGCTGTACGTAAATCACCAGGTACATGAACACGACCAATGGTGATTAAACCTGGAAGCTCTGCCTGTAAATTTTGAATAATGTATAAAGACACGATAGATTGGATTTCTTGCTCGACGCGAGAAATCCGACGACTATCTGTTTTTAAACCTGAAGAACTATTTTTTTTCATACAACCTAAGATACAACCTTAAGTTGTCATCGGAGTTAATTCGCGCGCGATTTCCTCTTTAACGTAAGCTTCGATGGTATCGCCTGCTTTAAGATCGTTAAAGTTTTCAATCCCGATACCACATTCAAATCCTTCAACCACTTCTCTTGCGTCGTCTTTGAAACGTTTCAATGAAGAAACTTTTCCTTCGTACACAATCTTACCTTGGCGAACCAAGCGAAGCATATTCGATCTTTGAACTTTTCCTGTCATGACGAAGCATCCTGCAATCGTCCCAATTTTTGGAACGTTGAAAGTACTGCGAACTTCGGCTGTACCCATCACTTTTTCGATGACTTGCGGAGCTAATAAACCTTGCATTGCTTTTTTAATATCATCCATCATTTCGTACACGATGGTGTATGTTCTGATATCAACGCCAAGTTGCTTAGCTTTCGCCGCTGCATTATTATCAGGACGAACGTTAAAACCAATCACAACACCTTTCGAAGTGTGAGCTAACATCACGTCGTTTTCAGTGATACCGCCAACGCCTGAAAGTATAACTTTATTCTTAACTTCTACTGAAGTTAATTTATTCAACATGCCATTGATCGCTTCTAAAGAACCATGAACATCTGATTTTAAAATAATATTTAAATCTTTAACATCACCACGAGTTACATTTTTGAAAATATCTTCTAGAGACATTTTCTTTGTGACGGTCGCTGCTTCGAGAGCCGCTTGTTTACGAATCGTTACAACTTCTTCAGCTGTTTTTTCGTCAACAACAACGTCGAAACGATCACCGGCAGAAGGAACACCTTCTAATCCAAGAACTTCGGCTGGCAATCCCGGAGTGACACGATCAATTTTTTCACCCTTATCATTAATTAAAGATTTAACTTTACCCTTCATTGAGCCCGCAACAATATACTGACCAACTTTAACATGACCGTCTTTAACTAAGATCGTCGCGACTGGACCTTTACCTTTTTCTAGTTTGGCCTCAATAACAATACCTGTTCCAGAGCGTTCTGGGTTCGCTTTTAGTTCCGCAACCTCAGCAATTAATTTAATATTTTCTAATAATTCCTTAATACCGGTTTTCTTTAAAGCGGAAACTTCACAGAAAATCGTATTGCCGCCCCATTCTTCGGGAACGATTTCAAATTCAGTTAATTGCTGTTTGATACGATCTGGATTTGCTCCTGGCTTATCCATTTTATTAACAGCAATAATCATTGGAACGCCGGCCGCTTTAGCATGGCTGATGGCTTCCGCCGTTTGCGGCATCATTCCATCATCTGCAGCAACAACGATAATGGCGATATCTGTCGCATTCGCCCCACGAGAACGCATGGCTGTGAAAGCTTCATGGCCCGGAGTATCTAAGAAAGTAATAAGACTTCCGTCCTCTAATTTAACAGAGTAAGCACCGATATGTTGCGTGATACCGCCGGCCTCGCCCGAAGCGACACTGGCATTGCGGATACTGTCTAATAAAGAAGTTTTGCCATGATCGACGTGCCCCATAACAGTGACGACAGGAGGACGAATAATTTGAGTGGCCTCTAAATCTCCAAATGCCGTATCAACAACAACTTCTTCAGCTGTTTTGAAAGTGTTTTGTGCTTCCCACCCGAACTCAGGCACAATCAAAGCTAATGTATCAAAATCAAGATCTGAATTCATGTTCGCCATGACACCGTTTTTCATTAATACTTTAGTTAATTGAGCGGCTTTCAAACCCATGGCTTCAGCAGCATCAGCTAATTTCATTTTATTATTTACTTTAAGAACACGTTTCGATGCCTTAGGCTGCGTGATTTGCGTTTTCATCGATTCACGGTTTAAAGTGCTTTGCTTTTTACGAGGTTGAAAAACCATCTCGCGCTTACGGAATTCGACAGCATTGAAACTTGTTAAAAGCTCTGCCGCTTCTTTTTCCTTAGCTGATAATCCGACTGTAGCGTTACCAAACTTTTTAGCTTTTTTATCTAAATCACGTTTTGTATCGCTGTGGTTGTAAGCTTCTTGAATGGGATCTGGCATCGAGTTCGCGGCTGCAACAAAGCCCGCACGGATATTACGTCCCGCAGGAGTTGATCCACCCTGACGGTTATTGAATCCACCGCCAGTATTACTATTGAAACCTCCGCCACCACTACCACCTGGCGCGCCTCCTGGACGGTAGCCACCTTGCTGCGGTCCACCTGAGCTATTGCCTTGATAAGAACGCGGACCACTCATGGGACGTCCCCCTTGAGAAGGACCATTCGGCGATTGCACACGGCTTAAATCCATACGACCGATAATATTTCGTTTAGCGACATTAGCTGAACTTGAAATACCACTGCCCCCGATAGCGACTTCTTTTTTACGAGAGGGAACTGGAGCACCGGCTGCAACGGGAGTGACCGTAGTCACCGTTGCGGCGACAGCTGGTTCAGAAACTTTATTTTCAGTTGCTGGTGTTGCGACGATCGTTTCAGTTTTAATATTTTTAAGAACTTGTACAGGAGCCGCGACTGCCGAAGTTCCTTTTTCAACAGCATGAGCTTCAACCACGGCTTCTGGTGGAGTCGAAACCTTAGTTTTTTCAGCAACGGGCTCTGCTTCTTTCGTTTTACGACGAATCACGGAAGATTTCGCACTGGCGTCAACAGCTACCGGAGCTTCAACCACTTCGGCTTTTTTAAGCGCTGCTGTTTTCGTCGCCGTTTTATTAGCTGGCGCTTGAATCGCCTTCGAGGCCGCTGCGGCTTTCGGAGCTTTTGGCGCAGCCGCTTTTTTGGCAACTGTTTTCTTTGGCTTTTCAACAGCCGCATCCGCGGGACCTGATAAATTTTGTTTAATTTGCGCTAAGACGGCAGGCTCTAGTTCAGCCATGTGATTCTTAACTGGGATTTGCCATTCTTTGATCTTATCCATCAAAGCTAATGGGGTCATTCCGATTTCTTTTGCAAACTCAAATACTTTTGGATTACTCACGCAAATTTTATCCTTATTCTTTTTTCTACTTTAAAAAACCTAAATCAAGCCCAATACTATTGTTCTTCTTGAGTACTTAATTTTGAAAGTTCAGCTTTCAACTGCTCTTCCGCTTTTTGCTTCATGCTGCCGGCATTTTCTTTTAATGCTAAGGTCTGAGGAGACACAGGAACTGGAAGTCCTTTGTCTTTATAAGACTTAACTAAGTCGGCGGCATCGGCGATTAATTTTTTTGCTTTATCTGCATCATCATATCCCGGAATAGTCATCACTTCTTCTGGAATAGTTGTTGATAAAGATTGGAATGATCCGAAACCAGATTGCAAAATATTTTGCGCCATCGTTTCACTCATGCCAGGAATCAACATCAGATTGAAAATCGATTCAGCCGTACGAGCTTGAGCCGAAGAAGAAGAAATGATGTCTAATTTCCATCCGGTTAATTTAGCGGCTAAACGAACATTTTGACCTCGTTTACCAATCGCTTTACTTAATTCAGAATCGGGAACTACGATTTCCATCTCTTTGTTTTCTTCATCAAGAAATACTTTTGAAATTTCTGCAGGGCCCAAGGCATTACACACAAAACGGGTTACGTCTTCGTTCCATAATACGATATCAAATTTTTCGCCGCGCAATTCTTGGACGATATTTTGTACACGAGAACCTTTCATACCCACGCAA
>CALMPX010000444.1 GCA_937871355.1 uncultured Bdellovibrio sp. | reverse complement strand
GTCAGTGACATTTCCTAAAGATTTACTTTGTTTGCGCCCTTGAGAATCCATGACAAATCCGTGTGTGATCAGGGCTTTAAACGGCGGTTTTTCATTCGTCGCCATACTTGAAAGCATCGATGTGTTAAACCATCCACGATGTTGATCGGAACCTTCGATATAAATATCCGCTACGGTATTTTTATAGCCCCGTTTGGCCTGAACGGCGGCATGACAAACTCCGGAGTCAAACCACACATCTAAAATGTCGCGTCCATGTTTGTAGCCCGATTTCCCAATGATCTCATCCGGTGATGTTTGATAGAAAGCTTCGATACCGCCTTTTTCAACCACATCGGCGACTTTCATCATAATATCGTAATCAGCTAAGGGTTCGCCGGATTCAATGTTGTAGAAAATAGGAATCGGAACGCCCCAGATTCTTTGGCGTGATAAACACCAATCGGGACGGTTTTCCATCATCGCTTGGAAACGAGCTTTGCCCCAAGATGGAAAAAATTGAACATCGTCCATGGCTTTTAAAGTCTTTTTTCTAATTTCTGATTTTTCTAAATCAATACCCAAGAACCATTGCGCTGTTGTTCTAAAGATCAACGGTGTTTTAGATCTCCAGCAATGCGGATAGCTGTGAACAAATTCAGAGAATTTGATAAGATGTCCGCTGGCTTTTAGTTTTTCGATGATCAGAGGATTGGCTTTGAAAATATTCATGCCTTTCATCTCTAGGTAGTCATCGGTGTATTGGCCTGAGTCACTGACGGGATTAAGCACGGGTAGATTATATTTTTGTCCGACACGGAAATCGTCGACACCGTGACCAGGAGCTGTATGAACAACGCCTGTTCCGGTATCGGCTGTAACGTGATCACCTAGAACGATGATTGAGGCGCGATCTAAAAACGGGTGGCGGGCTTCGCCTAATTCTAATGATTTCCCCGCATGTGTTGATAATTTATGTAAAGATAATCCGGTTTCTTTTTCGAAACTCTCTTTTAACTTATCCGCGATGACTAAACTTTCCTTAACGCCCGCTTCATTGACATAATTAAAAACAGAATATTCTAATTCAGGATGAAGCGCGATCCCCACGTTGGCTGGCAGTGTCCAAGGTGTCGTGGTCCAAATGACAAAATAAGTTTGGCCACTCGGTGAACCTAATTTTTTTAATGTATTCGCATCGGTCACTTCGAACTTAACGTAGATCGAAGGTGATTTGATATCATGATATTCAACTTCGGCATCAGCTAAAGCTGTTTTCAAAGTCCAATTCCAGTAAACCGGTTTCACGCCTTGATAGATCACACCTTTTTTAAAGGCGCGTGCGAATTCACGAACTTCTTCAGCTTCGTAATCTTTATTCATGGTGAGGTAGGGATTTTCCCAATCTGCCAGAACGCCTAAACGTTTAAATTGTTCGCGTTGATGATTGACCCATTTTTGAGCTTCCTCGCGGCATAAAGTTAAAATCTCTTGATCGGTCTTAACAATTTTTTTGTCCGTTAATTCTTTCATGACTTTGTGTTCGATCGGAAGCCCGTGGCAATCCCAGCCCGGAATAAATGGTGCTGAGAAACCCTTCATAGACTTATATTTAATAATAAAATCTTTAAGTGATTTATTCATCGCATGTCCGATGTGGATGGAGCCATTAGCATAGGGTGGTCCATCCGGCATGGTGAAGGCTGGACCATGGGCATTTTTGGTTTGAATTTTTTGATAAATATTATTTTTAATCCATGACTCAATGATCAGCGGTTCTTTTAAGGGAAGGTCGCCCTTCATAGGGAAATCAGTTTGAGGGAGACGAATGGTATTTTTGTAATCTGGAGTGTTTTGCATGTGAGAAAGTGTATCAGAATAAGACACTCGAGAATAGTCCAAATTCTTCTAAATTCCGGATTACTTTAGGCCGATAGATAACTGATGAACAAGAACCGCGTTGCTTTATATTTAGGTGGAGTTTTCCTGCTGACAGTTGTCATGGCAGTGGCTCTGCATAGAAATAGCGACGCGCGAACACGGGGACTCGCCTCTGAATCCGATTCGATTTCGTATTTTGAGCCACAACAACCTGCGTCTGCGCAACCGAAAGTTAAAGAAGAATTTTCGGCGAGCTGTAATTCAAAAGAAGATATTGTAAAATCAGTTCCGGAATCTTCGCAAGTGGTTCGTATTAAGTTTACGGATTGCCAGCAGTTTTCAAAAAAATCACCTTTATATGCAGTTAAAAATTTAACGAATGGATATGATGGTCAGGTTTTTAGAGATCAAAATATCAATTCAAAATCACGTATGCCCGCAAATACATCGACGCAACTTTCGACAGATTATATTCAACTCCAGAACGGAGAAAATATAATCGAATTAGAAATTAGCCTAAACGACGGGCAAAAAATAAATAAAAAAATTAGAATTCATCGTCAGTAGCCTAAATTGACTCATTTTAGATGACTTAAATGCCGTGTTTTAATAAAGTAGTTTTTCGTTATGAACGTAGAGTTTAAAAAGAAATCAGATTTGCATCTTCTTCGAAAAGCCTGGCACATGCTTGGGGTTTTACTTTTTTTTTCTATCTGGAACCTGTTTCCATTTCCAAAAAGTACAATCATTTTTATTGTGCTGTGGTTGCTCTTTGTTCCGGGCGACATCGCCCGCTTGAAATACCCACGCTATAATAAAATATTCAATACCTTGTTTAAGTCGATTTTGCGTTCTTCCGAATTAAATAGGCTCGCGGGAACAACCTATTTATTTACCAGCGTCATCTTTATTTCTTTGTTGTTTTCTCATGCGATTGTTTCGTTGAGTTTATTATTTTTGGCCTTTGCCGATCCGTTAGCTAGTTTTGTCGGGATTAAGTGGGGAACGCGCAAGATCTTTGGACATAAATCTTACCAAGGTTTTTTGGCTGCTTTTGCAGTTTGTACTTTGATTACCTTTATTTTCTTAACATACTTTAATGTGGACGCACCGATTCTGTTGATCGCGATTTTAGCTGGGTTGTGCGGTGCTTTAGCTGAACTTATCCCGCTAGGTCAAATGGACGACAATTTCACCATGCCGATCTTGAGCAGTATCTGTTTGTATTTTTTATTTATTTTCTTTAATATCCAACTATAAATCCAGCAGCCGAGCTGCATAATATACTAGAGGAAATGAGTAGACCCATGCCTGATCAATTTAATGAATTAGAAGAGCAAACAGCCTCGGGCAAAAAATTAGGAATGTATGTTTACGTTCTTCCTAATTTAATGACGATGGGAAATTTATTTTGTGGTTTTTATTCAATCTTAAGCTCTTTTAAAAATGATTTTAAGACAGCCGCTATTATGGTGGTGGTGGCGGCGGTGTTCGATACATTAGATGGTCGTTTAGCTCGCTTAACACGCGCCACCAGTAAATTCGGAGCGGAACTTGATTCATTATGTGATCTCGTGAGTTTCGGTGTGGCTCCGGCCATGTTGATGTATCAATGGGCGCTAGAACCTTTTGGTCGTTTAGGTTTGATGGCTTGTTTCTTGTTCGCTGCTTGCGGAGCTTTAAGATTAGCGCGTTTTAACGTTCAGATTGGAATCGTTGAAAAAAATTACTTTCAAGGACTTCCTATTCCGATGGCGGCCGGTATTGTGGCCTCTTCCTATTTGGCTTTCAACGACATGGAATGGCCAGCTTCAGGAAGTATTCCCTTGCTGTCTATGACGATCTTGTTGGCCTTTGTTATGGTTTCTAATTTTAGATACCGCTCTTTCAAAGACTTGGATTTAAAGCAAAGAATGCCATTTAGATATTTAATTTTAGGCGTGATCGTCCTCGTCTTGGTGGCTCTTCGCCACGAAGTGATGTTATTTGTTCTCTTTTTCTCTTATGCTTTACTTGGTGCTATCTTTGGAATATTGCGTTTAGGAAAAAAACAAAAACAAATGCCGGCCAATGTTTATGCGCCGGACAATACGAATGAAAATGATCTTCAAGAAGAAAAAGATAACGAATGAAGACCTGGAGAAAGCCACTTAAAATAGGTCTGGTCGGAGCCACCGGTGTCGTCGGCGAAACATTTATCAACTTATTAGAAGAATATGCTTATCCCGTCGAAGAATTTCGTCCCTTTGCCAGTCAAAACTCAGAAGGCCTTAAATTATTTTTAGCCGGTCATGAATGGGCGGTGCAAACTTTGAAACCCGGTTGTTTTAATGATTTAGATATGGTGTTTTTCTCTTCCGGTGATGATATTTCTAAAGAATGGGCGCCTCAGGCGATCAAGGCCGGAGCCTTTGCTATCGATAATTCCAATGCTTTCCGTATGGATCAAAATATTTCTTTAATCGTGCCTGAAGTAAACGGTCATCTTGTGAATAAAGATTCAAAACCTCAAATCATTGCCAATCCGAACTGTTCAACCATTCAATTAACTGTGGCTTTAAAGCCTTTGCTTGATCATTACGGTTTGGAAGAGGTGGTTGTTTCTACGTACCAAGCGGTCAGCGGAGCAGGTCTTCCAGGCTACGAAGAATTATTAGATCAAACGAAAAACTTTCATGTTCCCGATCATGAAGGAAAAGCTTTTCCTAAGCAGATTTTATTCAACTGTATTCCGCAAATTGGATCTTTTGATGGAAATGGCTATAGTTCAGAAGAAATTAAAATCATGAATGAAACGCCGAAAATTTTAGGCCAAACTGATCTAAAAGTTTCCGCTTTTGCTGTACGTATTCCCGCTTTGAATAGTCATTCCGAGGCCGTTTGGGTCACGCTTAAAAAAGATGTGAAGCGCGAAGATTTATTAAAAACCATGGATAACTTTCCTGGCTTAGCCATGATGGATACAGATTATCCAACACCTTTAGAAGTTTCAGGCGAAGAACCAGTGTTCGTAGGCCGCGTTCATCAAGATTTACATAATACAAAAAAATGGTTGATGTGGGTGGTGTCTGATAATCTTAAAAAAGGCGCTGCATTAAACGGTTTACAGATCGCTGATTTAATCTTTTCGTAATTTGACATCACATATCATGCGTGCTGGAATAATAAGAGTGAAATTACTCCTTATCACATTTCTTTTTATACTCTCTTTTCAAGCTCGTGCGACAATCACTATACAGTCCGTTGGTGGAGTCAGCTATTTTGAAAAAGACACAAATAATAATTTTACTATTTATGGTGGCATGACGGGGACCGCTCCTGGTGCGACAGCGGTGCTCAACTGCACTGGGGATGGCAGCACAACATGTGATTCCTGTCTTTCGGCCACAACGGTTCCGCCAAAGGCCTGCAATAAACTGAGTGTTTATGGATCATTAAAAATAAGCATTACTTTTTCCAGTAGCGTCGCTTTAAATGCGGCCAAAATTAAAATAACGACTGATAATGGAGATAGTTCGGCTACGGAAGCGACAGAATATAATCTGAGTTCGGCCACAGTGACGGCTTCAGTAGGAGAAAATAAAACAGTCACTCTTGACTGGGGTTACTTGTGTAATGCCGACACCAGCTTTAACAATGAAAATTGTTTGCCGACACCAGCCAATACTCTAGAAACATCGTTTAAAAATACAGCACGAAAAATTTATTTATATGTCGATCAAAATGCCGATGGTGATTTGACTGATACCGATGAAAAAATTTCGATCGATGCTAAGTTGCACTATATCAAATCAGATGAAGATTCTAACAATAAACAAGCTTTTTGTAACTCACCACAAGAAGCCCAAACAAACGGAGCTATCGGTAATTGTGGTTATATCCTAGGTATTGGGGATTCTAAACTTTATATACAGCAATTATTTGGATCGAGCGTTGCCGGAGATGGAACGCCTCCGGCTAAAACTTCCATTGCGCCGGATTGGTATGGACTGGCGTTCTATGCTTACGATGTCGCCAACGTCGGTTTAATCCCCAGTTCTATCGAGCCACAAATTCGTATTTACGATGCCACTTTTGCGATCAGTGATAACACGGTCACGGGACTTAATAATTATCAAAATTATTGCTTATTGATGGGAAATATTAATAAGGCTCAAAATATTTATAAATATAACTTCGATGCCGCAGATCCATTGAAGACCTGCGGACAGCCGTCCGAAGTGATCGGGATGCTCTCGGATAAAAGCTGTTTTATTTCGACGGCGGCTTTTGGTTCCGATATGGCGGATCAAGTTCAGTTATTACGAAAATTCAGAAATGAATTTCTGTTAACGAATTCTTGGGGAAAAGCTTTTGTTAAGACTTATTATAGACTCAGTCCTCCGGTTGCGCATTTTATTGAACACTCGGAAATTCTTAAAGCGATGACTCGGACCGCGCTTTATCCTTTTATTTTTATGGCTTGGCTGGCGCTAAGTTACGGCATTTTACCAGTTGCCATTTTAATTCTTATTCTATTTTCATCTCTGTATTTCATTTTGAAAAAAAGAAGAGCCCATCATGCGTAGTATTTTTTCATTCATTGTATTATTAAGCTCGTTAAATCTGTGGGCCGTTGAATCTTCAGAAAAAAAAGTGAATCATCCCGGGGCCCAAGAAGCTGGTTTAACGCGGATTGATTCTGAAGGAAATTATATTTACGACACAGAAAATGAACTCAGAAATCAATCGATGAGTGTTCGTCTTGGTTATGTCTCGAATCCTCAAATGAGTGTCGAAATTACAAAGCACGGTACTAGCGAAGTAACTGTGGTCGATTTCGACAAGATGTATGACGACGCGGAAAAGCTATCGATTGGTTTTGATTATGAATATTTCTTTACCAGTTCATTAGGAAGAATAGGATTGCAAACCGGAATGGCTTTTCAGTACGCGGAAGGTCACGGGCGTTTAGCCGCTGATCCTTCAAGGGAATCCATCGAGAACTTTACTTTTGTCACCGTACCTTTGTTTTTAGGTTTGACCTATCGTTTTGAATATCACGATCGTCAGTATTTTGTTCCCTATGCATCCGGCGGCGGTGTTTATACCGTTTTGACTGAAAAACGGGATGATGATTCGGCCGTTAAAGCGATTGGATCTTTTGGTTATTATGCAGCTGGCGGAGCATTGATGAATGTGACCGCTTTCAGTCGTGATATGGCCGCTGAATTTAGAACGGAATATGATATTAGTAATATATGGATTAATCTTGAGTTCAGAACAGTCCAAGTCAGCGCTGAATCATTCACTTACGATAATAGTTTCATCCAAGGTGGCGTTACATTTGATTTCTAGCTCAAATTGAGCGACATACTGTTATGGCCAAAGTTTTATTTGATAAACACATCTCGAAATCCACCCGTATTAAGTTCACCTGCAGTTATGATGGGACTGATTTTTGCGGTTGGCAGCGACAAAATATCGAGCGTGAACACAATAGAACCGAAAAACCCAGTTTGTGTCGCACATTAGAAACCGCTCTCGAGAAAACGTTTAAACATAAGATTGAATTAAGCGCTTCGGGCCGCACCGATGCCGGAGTTCACGCCATCAATCAGGTTTGTCATTTCGATACGAATCGCTCTGTAGAACAAATGCAAGGGTGGGATTTAAGTCGAGCTTTGAGAAATAAATTACCGCCATCGATTGTGATTAAAAAAGCATGGATTGCGCCAGCGAATTTCCATTCGACCCTGTCTGCTGAGAAAAAAACTTACCGTTATCTTATTTTAAACGCGGAGCAGCCAAGCCCCTTTTTCAACCGAACGATGGGTTGGATGAGAAAACCGATGGATTTGGATTATTTTAATGAATGCTCTCAACATCTGATCGGCGAGCACGATTTTAAAAGTTTTCAGTCCGTCGGAACCCCGGTTCATCATACGGTGAGAACTATTTACAAGGCGGACTGGGTTTGGAAAAACCCCAAAGTTGCTCAATTTACAATCACTGGATCAGGATTTCTTAAGCAAATGGTTCGTAATATTGTCGGAACTCAATTATTAATGGCTCGCAAGAATTTTAAGCCGGAGTATATGGATCAAGTTATAAAGTCATTGGACAGACAGGCCGCAGGGGCCCCAGCGGAGCCCCAAGGTTTGTATTTAATGAAAGTTTACTATCCTCTAGACCTTGACAATGGCTGCCGAGAACTTTAAAACACTCTTTCACTCTTACGGAGATTTTATGAAAACTTGGAATGCAAAAACTGAAGAAACTGATAGACAATGGTTTATCGTAGACGCTACGGGACACCGTCTTGGGCGTATCGCCACTCACGTAGCTAGTATTTTACGTGGTAAAAATTTACCTACATTCACTCCCCATGCTGATGCTGGTGGTTTTGTTGTTATCATCAATTCTGATAAAATTGAAATGACGGGTAACAAATGGAATACAAAAAAGTATTATCGCCATTCTCGTTGGTTCGGATCTTTAAAAGAAAAATCAGCTGAACAAATGCGTGCAGATGATTCTACTTTTATCGTTTCAGAAGCCGTTCGTGGTATGTTGCCGGTCAATAAATTATCAAAAACATTAATCACTAAATTAAAAGTATACACTGGCGCTGATCATCCGCATGCAGCTCAAAAACCAGAAGCTTATACAATTAAAATTAAACCTAAATCGACTAAGGCAAAGGTATAATCCATGGCAGCTGCTGAAAAATTTTTCTACGCTACAGGCAGACGTAAAACAAGTTCTGCTCGTGTTTACTTAAAATCTGGAAAAGGTAAAGTCACTATTAACGGTAAAGAATCAGATGCTTATTTGACTCGTTTACAATCTCGTATGGTGATCATGCAACCGATCGAATTATTAAACCAAGCTGGTAAGTTTGATTTAAAAGTCACTGTATCTGGTGGCGGAGAATCAGGACAAGCCGGAGCTATCAGACACGGTATTACTCGTGCTTTGATTGCTTTCAACGAAGAATTCAAAGCTGAATTGAAAAAAGCTGGATTCGTGACTCGTGATCCACGTATGGTTGAAAGAAAAAAATACGGATTACGCGGAGCTCGTCGTCGCGGTCAATACTCAAAACGTTAATCGTTTTGTGGTATCGAACCTCTCGATATACAAATTCAAAAAAGCCTGTGGAAACACAGGCTTTTTTTTTAATCTAAGTTTGTATGGCGATTGAGTCGATCTATTTTGAAAATAGCAGCCTGTAGTTCTTTAATTTCATCGGCTTTAAGGTTTGCGAATTCAAAACCAATACTCGCTGATTTTGTTGTCGCATTGTCTATTATGAATTTGAGTTTGCAGTGAATAGTTTGATTTTCAATACTTAAGAAAGTCATCTTTAGCGCGATTTCGGCGTCGACTTTCAGATTGCTGATGTAAGAAGCGTCAGGATAAACGATCAAGACCTTGCATCCACCTAAGCTTAGATCAACAAGACTCACTTTTAATTGTTTGTGACCGACAAGTTCAAGCAGTTGGGTCAGGTTTTTTGGGATGCTCACCCGGAA
>CALMPX010000443.1 GCA_937871355.1 uncultured Bdellovibrio sp. | reverse complement strand
GAAACGACGGATCGAGGCGAATCTCCTCCTAAGCCTAAAACTTTTGAAAAAGCACGACGTCATATTATTCGTATGTTGATGCCTTATCTGAGTGAGGAAACAAAAAAAGACTACGATATGTATTTCCAAATGACAGTGTAGGTGAATATGAAAAAAATCACCGCTTCTCTATTTTTTACCGGAATTTTAAGTTTTTTTCCAATCTGTCATGCTTCCGCTAGTGAATGCGCTAGTTTTTTGAGCGATTTTAAGCAAATGACGGTTGCGGCAGAGGCCATTCAGCAGTCACTCATTTCAAATCATGACATGATGGCCGATAGTTTAGAAACTTATGCCGATGGTTTGAAGGAAACCAGTGGAAAAGCCTATAAGAAAATAGTTGAAAATATGTATAAATCGAGTGAGTCCGTACGTAAAAGAAAAGCAAAAGCGCAGGATATCTCAAAGGAATTCGCTTTAAAAACCACTGAGTTGCTTAAAACCGCAGAAAAATGCGCAAAAAAATAAAACTAATGTGCCTAGTCATTAAGTATGTAGTGTTAATATTCTAGTAAATTCAATTGCTTACAAAATTTCATTTTCTTTAAGATTTTTTATTGCAAAACTTACAAAATTCCTTTTATATGAGGCAGTTCCAAATTGGAACTCAAGTTATCGGAAAGGTTTCCGATAAGTACAGCCTAAAGACTAGCTGTAGGGGTATGATCGGACAGGGACGTAGATCATATAGTATTACAGCTGATTGTTTAGGCAACATAAACATGGAGGAATATCTCAGTGGCAAAGTTAACATCCGTTAAAGAAAAGGCAACTAAGTCAGCACCTAAAGTTTCTGTAGCAGCAACAGCAAAGACATCAGCACCAAAAGCTGAAATTAAAACAGCACAAGTTAAACCTTTTGCTCGTCCCGTCCCTGAAAGAACGCGTGAATTGTCGGGCGCTTTAGTCGATGAATGCCGTGAAAAACTATTAACGATAAAATCAGATTTACTCAATCGCGTAAAAGAAGCTCGCGGTAAATTAGATCAATTTGAACGCGGCGGAGATGAAGCCGATCAAACCATGAGACTATTAGCTGAACAAGAAATGCTTAATTTAACAGATCGTCTGCGTTCTCAATTACTTGAAATCGAAAGTGCATTAGGTCGAATTGAAAGCGGCAACTTCGGATTCTGCGAAGAAACTGAAGAAATTATTGAAACCGAACGCCTTCGTGCTATTCCTTGGACGCGCTTAAGCATCGAGGGTGCTGAAATTCGCGAATCGCTGAACAAGCGTTACGCAAGATCGTAGTTTTTAAGTTTTAAAATTATGACAATGAAAAAAAGCTATTCCTCGTAATGGGAATAGCTTTTTTATTTGCTGTGACAAGAATAAGATTAGATTCACTCGCCGGAGGACTGCTTGCTGTCGTATGTAGATTGTGGCAGCATCACGGAGTGAAATGAATCCTATATTCTTTTCGGCAGAAATAGGTTATTTTCTACTTTTTATAAAATATCTTTATTTCGAATAGAAAGAGAGCGCGCGTGAAACCTGATTTTTCAAATATTGTGCGTGGACATACAATTTCAAATACAGCCCCATTTACATTGTTTGGAGGCGTGAATGTTCTTGAAGATTTAGATTTTGCTCTTCGAACATGTGAGCACTACGTTAAGATCACATCTAAGTTGGGGATTCCTTTTGTTTATAAAGCCTCATTTGATAAAGCGAATAGATCATCAATTCATTCCTACCGCGGTCCTGGTTTAG
>CALMPX010000442.1 GCA_937871355.1 uncultured Bdellovibrio sp. | reverse complement strand
TTTTGTTATGTTCCCGCCATGGAAAATTTAATACCTGTTTCAAGTGCGAATCCAAAAAATGAATCGCATGTGACGACTCATTCAATCATCGAAGATAATTACACTTTGCACCGTCGATTCGATCGCATGGGCCGGTTGGTTGGCGATGATAACATGAAAAAACTTTTCAACTCACATGTTATGATTATCGGTTTGGGCGGAGTCGGTTCATGGGCCGCAGAAAGTCTCACTCGTTCAGGTGTCGGTAAATTAACGATTATTGATCACGATGAAATTTGTATTACCAATGCCAATCGTCAACTTCATGCCTTACAAGGTTTAGTGGGAAAGAAAAAAGCCGAAGTCATGGGTGAACGACTTCGTAAAATTAATCCGCAAGCTCAAGTTCAATCATTACCAATGTTTTACAACAAAGACACTTCAGCCGAAATTTTAGCCCATAAACCAGATTATATTGTCGATGCGATTGATAACCTCACGGCGAAAACGTATTTATTAAATCAGTGTCGTGAACAAAACATCAAAGTGATCACCAGTGGTGGAGCATCCGCTAAGATGGATCCCACGCGCATTAAAATTACCGATCTGGCTAAAACTGAAATCGATCCAATGTCTCACACCGTTAGAAAAATTTTACGTCAAGATTACAATTTTCCTCGCACTAAATTTTTCGATATCCCTTGTGTGTTCTCAGATGAAATTCCGATGGAGCCGGTGGAACTTCATTATGATTTAGGCCAAGGCTTTAAGTGCGTTTGTCCACAAATGCAAGACAACCCTCATGGATGTTTACACCGTAACGTGATCTATGGAACTTCTAGTTTTGTGACGGGCGCGTTTGGTTTAGCCATGGCTTCATGGGTGGTTCGTCAAATCACCGGAATCGAAGCGACTTTATCGGCGGGACCTAAAAAGAAACAAAGAATGCCTTTAACCGTAGAAATGCAAACGGTTCTATGAGTTTAATTATATTCTTTGGCATGGCCTTATGTATTTTCATTGCCGGCGTGATAGCTATTTCGATCACTCTGGTTCAATGGAGAAAACAAAGTAAATTAAAATTACAAACTAATACTCAAGCTAAAAATACAGGAGACTGAGCAATGACAATTACGAATTTTATCGACCATCACTACCGCCATTTTAATGCTGCTGCTTTAAAAGATGGAGCCATCGGCTATAAAAAACATATCGATGAAGGTGGACAAATGTTAGTGACTTTAGCTGGAGCGATGAGCTCAGCTGAGTTAGGTTTATCTTTAGCAGAGATGATTCGCCAAGGTAAAGTTCACGCTATTTCTTGTACCGGTGCCAACTTAGAAGAAGACGTTTACAATCTCGTGGCTCATGATCATTACGTTCGTATTCCTAACTACCGTGATTTAACTCCGGAAGATGAACAAAAACTTTTAGAAAAACATTTAAACCGTGTCACAGATACCTGTATCCCTGAAGAAGAGGCTATTCGTCGTATCGAAAAAGCGATACTTAAAGTGTGGCAAGAGGCTGATCAAAAAGGCGAAAGCTATTTCCCACATGAATACATGTATAAAATTTTACTCAGTGGCGAATTAAAACAATATTACCAAATTGATCCCAAAAATTCTTGGTTGTTAGCTGCTGCTGAAAAAAATATTCCTATGGTCGTTCCAGGTTGGGAAGATTCAACGACAGGAAATATTTTCGCCGGTCACTTAATCAAAGGTGATATCAAAAATCCGACAACAGTTAAATCAGGCATTCAATATATGGTTTACTGGGCTGACTGGTATATGAAAACAGCGACGAAGAAAAAAGTGGGCTTCTTCCAAATCGGTGGCGGTATCGCCGGAGATTTCCCGATTTGTGTGGTTCCTATGTTGTCTCAAGATTTAGGTCATGATGATGTGCCTCTGTGGAGTTATTTCTGTCAGATTTCTGATTCTACGACGTCATACGGATCATACTCGGGTGCGGTTCCTAATGAGAAAATCACGTGGGGAAAATTGGCGATCGACACACCAAAATTCATCGTCGAAAGTGACGCTTCCATCGTGG
Organism: uncultured Bdellovibrio sp.; assembly: GCA_937871355.1. Taxonomy (GTDB): domain Bacteria; phylum Bdellovibrionota; class Bdellovibrionia; order Bdellovibrionales; family Bdellovibrionaceae; genus Pseudobdellovibrio. The sequence goes on along the minus strand of CALMPX010000442.1, from coordinate 218 downwards.
CACCGTTGATGTTCTACTACGTTTTAGGGATGTAAATAGGTAAATAGGTAGGCCGTTACTTTTTGGAAAGCAGCGAGTTATAAATAAAATTTAAAATCCGGCAAGTCACTCGCTTGCCGGATTTTTTGTATCATATGGACTTGTTGTAGTTTTGGAATGTGGACAACGATTTGCATTTCACTCTTCGAATGCCACGTAAATGTTTAATCCGAACTTCA
>CALMPX010000441.1 GCA_937871355.1 uncultured Bdellovibrio sp. | reverse complement strand
ATTTAAGAATCTTACATTTTAGTTGTAGAGTTTCGATTTGCTTTCTAGGCTCAAAATATGGCAGCAAGTTATTCATCATTTTTATCGTCGCAATTTTACAGTCCGGTTTTTAATACAGCTCTATTCGATGGTGCTTTCAGAATTTATTTTTCTCAAAGCTATGAATCGACAGCTTTAAAAATCTATCATCTTCTTCAATCAGAAAATGTTGAGCTTTGGTCTCAATATAAAAAATGGTCTGAAAAAACAAAGAAGAATGTTTTCATTTTGATTTATCCATCTAAAGAAGATGTTGGAATTGCTTTTAATGATCATAAGCCAACACCTGTTTGTAATGAATGGGATGAAGGTTTGGTGATTGGACTCGAAAATACCTTTGAAGCCGACAAGGGCGAACAATTCAATTTGTTATTTAAATCGATCGTTGATCAACTGACACACTTTTTAAATGCGCCTCAAGGCTCGCAGGTCAAAGAGTTTCATGATGAAACGGTTTAAGCGGTCCAACCTAAATAATCAATCCGGTCAAATTTTAGTTGAATACATCTTGTTGTTATTGATAGCCGTTTCCTGCGCTACGATTCTAACAAAAGGATTAGTTGGACGACGTGGAAGTGAAGATGATGCTGGTATCATAATTAAAAGCTGGCATAAAATTATAACAGCTATTGGAAATGATTTACCTGATTGTCCTAATCAAACGAATTTTGAATCGGCTAACTGTCCCTAGAAATAGCCTGACCCTCTTTTTAAAAAGGTAGGCCGTTACTTTTTGGAAAGCAGTGCGTCTGAGTTGTTATTAGAAATAACCTGACCCTCTTTTGCTAACAATTTTATTAATATTTTTTTGCATATCTTCTTGAATCTCTGAAGCCAATTCATGGCAAAGTTCTGAGTCGTTTATTTTATTCGCTTCAAAAGGAAGGCTGATCGGTTTAAGAAAAACGATTTTCCACTTAGCTGGTAAAGGAAGCACGTTTAAAGGAAGCGGCAGAACAAGGCCTCGCAGGTATTTGCTAAATTTTAATTTTTTTAAATTAATATGAGTTTCTTCTGCTCCTAAAATAATCGTTGGAATGATCTGAGCCTGAGTGCTCAAAGACATGCGAATGAAGCCTCGTTTGAATTCTTGAAGTTGATATTTTTTGGATGTGGGTTTGAAGTTTCCATGCTCGCCT
>CALMPX010000440.1 GCA_937871355.1 uncultured Bdellovibrio sp. | reverse complement strand
TGAATTCTGGGATCCAAAATCGCCGGAGCCATGTCAGCCACCACCATCGAAAAAACACCGACAAGCAATCCGGATAACAAGATCGACTTATATTTATAGATTTTTTCCAAAATCATGGAAAACAAAACGGCTCCCCACGACACCCATACAACGGTTTCATACATATTCGTGACTGGCGGACGTTCAGCCAAATATATTCTAAATGCAAATCCTATGATGTGTGCAAGAAAACCGATCCAAGTCAGCCCCCAAACAATGTTCATACTTAGGGATGAGCTTCTAATCCAAATATACAGAAGAATCAAAGCGGCCAGAAGATAAAATATATAAACCCATCTAAAAAGATGAGCGTCATTATAAAAAACTTCAGCAGAAATTTTCGATGAGGCCACATAACTCATTCCGGGTTTCAATTTTGCCGTGGCTTCGATCGATGCCACAAACTGGTCAACTGATAAATCAAACTCAGAGGCCATTTTATATGTCGCTTCAGAATGAGCACCGGATTTACCCATCTCGCCCAGGTATTTGGCTAAATTCTGACTTAAAGATATAAACAAAGTTTGTTGCTCTGGTGGCAATGCGGATACCGCAGTCCAACTGTCAGATCCTTCTTGAGGCATCACTTTGATATAACGACCAGCAGTTAATTCACGAAAAGTATAAAATTGATTTTCTAATCTTTGTACCGCTTGAAAGTAGGGGTTCAGTTTTTCTTTACCTTCACGCTTATCATTTAACTGCTGCATGAGGTTTGCAAATTTCTCACCTTTAAATAAATCATTACCTTTGAAATGTTTATCTTCTGCTGAAAGTCCTAAGTATTTTTTAATTTCTAAATTATTGACTTCAAAAAGTGGTACTTCAACCCAGCTTTCAGGCGATAACAAAAACGACATCACAATTAAATAGGCCGGTTCGCTCTGATTATTGGTCGGACGTTTAAATGATGAGCGTCCATAGATTAGTTCAAGTGTTTCACGAGCAAAAGAGTCGAAAGGTTTAATACGTCCACCGTCTTGAACCGGCAAATACTTCAAGCGGTCCCCAGGAGCGGCTTGAACCGTCATACTTAATGTGAACACCGAAACAAAAAGCAAAAATGTAAAATTTAAAACAGACTTCATCATATAGCCGTTCTCCTTTTTCGTCTTTGGTAAAACAACCAGACGATACCCAGTGATAAAATAATCGAACCGAAATATTTAATCGAGCGACCTGGATCGCGATTAACTGAAAATACCGAAGCCACCGGCTCGCCGGTTTTTTCATCTTTTTCAAAGCTGGCTTGATAGAACGTATAACCGGCATATTTCATAGGTTCATTCATCGAAATCGGCATGGTTAAAATATCAGAGGTACTGTCATTACTTTTGACTGTTACTCGACTGGCATATTCTTTGGCCTTACTTGTTCCTTGATAATGCGTTACTTCAAATTGATCTAAGTAAATTTTAAAATCCAGCGGAATCTGACGATTATGATAGGCCATGATATAAGCTACTCGGTCTGTAAAAACCTTGACGGTGTCATTCAGCAATAACCACTCTGGCTTACCGTTAAAAATCACTTGAATCGCTTCGGTGGTTAAAGCTGTAGGACGTTCAAGCTCAGTCACTTGCCAATCTTGCTTAGCGAACTGCAGGTAATCCATAAGACGAATTTCTAAACCCATCCATGCCGTCGGCACAACTCCGCCAATTTTAATTTGACCCTTTTTATAGGGCTTAGTCTCATTCTTGCTATAAAGTGCATACTCAACATTTTCTTCATCCAGGGGAATAAAATAAACTTCATTGGTGTGAGGGTTTTTACGACCTAAAACTTTGTGATTATAGCCCAAATACATGGTCAATAAGCCCAATGTCGACTCTGTGGTTTTGTTTTTATTTTGCTGAGTTAAAGTTTCAATTTCTTGGATACGACCGTTAGATATTTGAAATTTAATCGATGCTCCGGCCAACGGATCAACAGATTTAATAATTTTTTGCGTGGCCCGTGCATAGGGAACATACTTGACGATTTTTAAGTCTTGCTTCGAACTGTTGGATACCTCTGAACCGTAATCCAAATTGAATTTAACGGGGTTTTCATTCGAAATTTTTTGATTAAAAAAGTCGACCTCTTTGTCGTAAATTTTGGTGTATTTTTCTCCGTCAAAAGTCGCGTATATAGTAAAATCAGTTTGATGTACGGTCACCATACCACTCGATTTCTTAATCGGCACGCTCAGGCTTCCGTCTAATCCATACTTTTGAGTGACCCAACCACCATAAATCAAGGTTATGATTCCAATATGTACGAGGATAAAAGGATAGTGATTTGATTTCCATGGCAAACGGTCCACCATAACAATAGCTAAATTGTAAACCAGCAAACCCATGACCGTATACATCATCCAACTTTGATAGACCATCTTACCAGCTGTATTGGCATCGTACCTTGATTCAACAATGGTTCCCCAAATAATAAGAATCATCAGGGCCGCTATAATAGGAATCCCTAGTTGAAATGAAGTTGAAAAACGCCAAAATTTTTGAAAAGTTTTATTTTTAAATTGCATATGAATTCTTCACCAAATTTATAAACCAATATCCACAGCTTGGGAACATTTATATTTGCTTGATGAGTAAAGGTAACTCCGACTGAATGTACGACAAGGCTTTTGCAATTTTAATTTGCACATCTTGGTGTGAGTCTTTTATTTTTTTTGTCTTCTCATCCATATATAATTCTCGATTGAGCTCAACCTGAATCGTGTGCTGTCCTTGCGACGGTTGACCGTATTGCTCAGTGAGTCTTCCACCTACATAAGGCCAATTATAACCGACCTTGAATCCCGCCGCCACGTAGGCCGCGATGACTAAATCTCGAAATTTTATGTTACAGCTTTTACCTAGCGAGTCGCTGATGACAATATCAGCTCTTTTTTCACCGGGATCCTTATGCATCTTGGTACCCAACGACGGCATAGAATGAGCATCTAAGTGAAAGATATTTTTAAACCCTTCATCTTTGTAACTTTTGTAAATAGCTTGAACTTTTGAATGAAAGGGATCGTAGATGAGTTGTTTTAAATCTTCATGAAGTTTTGGATCGATGGGCTTGGGCATCAACTGATCATTGTATGTGGTAACGACCCAATGAAAACCACGATTAAACGACCCCGCTGGATTTTTCGAACCGATCACCGAAGTTTCGTCTATATCGCTCGGAATACGATTTAGATCCACAGCATAGCGATGCCACTCGGTTTTATGTGAGGTTATTTTCAGACGACTCAAGGTGGGTTCATAGAGCACATCGATATAACGATCCACATCGCACATCAAAACCGTTTCCGGCAAATTTTTAAGCCAATCACATCGATCCGGAATTTTCTCACCTGAGTGCGGCATCGTTACAAAAAAAGGAATTTGACTCATACACATCTCGCTTTGTTTAATAGATCTATGAAAATATATACTAAAGTTGGAGATAATGGAACGACACGACTAGTTGATGGGTCCTGCGTCGAAAAACATAATCCGCGCGTCGAAGCCTATGGCTCAGTTGATGAACTGAATTCCTATCTGGGAATTGTCATCAGCGAAATATCTCAAACTGAAGCCCTTCAAACTCAACATGTTATTCTTCAAAAACTACAGCATCACTTATTTCGCATCGGAAGCCTGGTGGCCACAAATACCGATAAAGATCTTAACCTGTTCCAATCTTTGCCTCAAATCGATGAAAGTCATATTCGGTTCCTAGAACAAAATATCGACATGCTCACCGCTGATCTTCCCTTACTTAAAAACTTCATTTTACCATCAGGGCACATGGCTGTGGCGTCCGCCCATGTGGCCCGCACACTTTGTCGTCGCGCCGAACGGCGTGTTTCCGAAGTTTATCAAACTAACCAAGAAAATTTGCAGAATGTTCTGATTTATTTAAATCGACTCAGCGACTACTTTTTCACATTAGCCCGCTATATTGGACTAAAAACAAATACGGCTGAAGTTATTTGGGATAAATCTCAGTGAACGATCGTTTGACGACCAGAGGAAGTCACGAAATTATTCTGCGCGAATCAACGCCATTAGATTCGACGGCTTTAAATGACTTTTTCTCAAGCATTCAAACCGAAGGAAAACTCAGCATAAAAATTCGTCGGCAGATTGATTTTTTTTCTTTTTACCGCAGGCTTAATCTTAATTTTAAAAATTTTATATTCGAAAGCACCAAGCAATCACGACCGAATCTTACGTCTAACGAAAAAGTAACTCACTTGATCCCTCCAGATATTTCATCTGAAATCATCGGTACCGCCAGCTTTCTTTTACAAAATCGCACTTTGTACAACCGCATAGTTAAAATAGCTTTGGCTTGTGATTTAAGAATTTCAAATAAAAGAAAAGCGATTATGAATTGGTCTAAATTTTTCCTGCCGAAAATTACAGAACTTCAGCAAGAGGAGAAAATTGACCACTTCATTACCTCGATCAATCTAACAGAATCAAAAGCGATCAACGCTTTTTTGCGCCCACGTCAACTCAACGACAGTTTGCCTATTTATGAATTGATTCAGAAATACAATTTAGTTTCCGTTCATGGTTTTTTTCCTTTGATTCATAGTTTGGTCAAAAACATTAAAATTGAAAACGCGACTGAACTAGATAAAGAAGCCTTAGTTAAATATATCAATTTAAAACTTCAAGATTACGAACTTGTCCCAGAAGAAATTAAAAACAATCTTTACGAATACATTTCGCAATCCATTCTGTATTCTTTTTCACACTTTCTCATCGCCAAGGATCCTCAGGGAAATATTGTGGGCTGCACGCATCCCGTGAGTTCGGGATTACTACAAGATTATTTTCCACAAAAATATGATCAGCAGGCCAATAACTTTAGGCAATTTCTTAAATTCACATCATTTTTTGGCTTTAGTCGCACCCTGACTCGTCCCTTTTCCAGTACCAATAAGGAACAGACGCTGAATTTTAGAATGTTGCATTTTTTATTTTTTGATCACGCCGAAGTTTTGAATTCTTTAGTTTACAAAGCCTTCCACGATTCGGTGACGAATGAATTCGTACTGTATGCCTATCAAAAAACGAGTCAATATTCCTATCGCCCACCGAGGGGAACTCTTCATGCCGAGATTCCCTATGGATTATTTGAAATAAAAAAACCGGATGCGCCGTCGTATCAAACCAAAATCAAAATCATGAAAAATATTTTCCTGGATTATCTTTGGTTTTAGTCACATTTAAATAGGCATTGCCATCATGATCGTACCAATAAATCGACTCTCCTTGTCTTATGCTCTTACGTTTGATTTTTTTCGAGCAGGCTTAAGTCCTGTTCTGGACTAGAACATTCAAGTTAATGTGGTAACATGATGAAAGTAAACTAAGGAGTTTTAGATGCGTGCATTTAAATATTTAATTGGGTTCTTGATCCTCGCAATAACTTCATGCTCAACCACAAAACCAATTCAAGAAACTCGACAACCGGCTCAATTTACTACTCCAGCAGATACAGGTTTGAGCAAGACAAACAGAACTCAAAAAACATCTTTTTATCTTGAAAGACAACGTTGGACTGCTGGGCGTAGCGAATGGAAATATTGCGCCATCAACACAACTTTAAATGAAATACACTACAATTCAAATCCCAAAAATAGCAACGACATGAAGATTGTTAAAATAAATCAAGCGAACTTGTTAAAACAAGCATCTATCTTACATAGGGTAGCTTCTAAAATTCTCGCTGTACTTCCCCAAAATGGCCCCCCTAGTGAATCTCTTTCTGATTCATTCCCAGGATATTTTTCGTACTCGCTCATGGTACCAGATGCAGAAGAGAAACTATTTACGGTTAAAAACATCTGGGCAATGTCGAATGATGACTATCAAGCTACAAACTTTAAGCCTTTTGCTCAACTCCACAAGTCTTGCGAAACTCGCCAACTGGTTCAACTCATGGATGAAATTTGCAATTCGGCTATTAACCAAAAGTTCTGGGATGATGTGCCCTCACAATTCTACCCACCCAATTGCAAATAGTCTTCGGGGCGAGGGGTTCCTAACTTATTAAAATGGGTATCGGTGTGAAGAAACACCGTATAGAATCTAGACACTATT
>CALMPX010000439.1 GCA_937871355.1 uncultured Bdellovibrio sp. | reverse complement strand
GATTGAAATTGAAAAGTTAGGATCTAAATGGGGAGATTGGCCTATTCATCAAAGTTTATGGAGAGCGACTTCCAATGTAGACTCACTTCTGGATCGGATTCTCATTGTTCATCGTTACTTAGAGGGGAGTGGGTTGGATGCCGGAGAAACTTTGAACCGTCGTATAGCGCTCATAGAAAGTTCGTCAGTTAAAAAAGCAATTCATCAAATTGTAACAGATGAAATAGGTCATGTTGAATTTGGATCACGTTGGTATAGAGAAATTTGTGCTAAAAATAAAATTGATTTTCAAACTGATTTTCCTGAAAGAATGAATAAATTGATATTTCAACTACCTAAAAGACTAGAACCACTGGCGGTAGATCTTCGTAAACAAGCTGGATTTTCCGATGACGAGATTTTGTATTTACAGGATTTGCGTCAAAGACAATTAAATCAGAGCGTCAGATAATTAAATATCCTCATTTGAATCTAAAAATCTCCATTGACCTTCGGGAAGCTTACCTAATTTTAAATTTCCCACTCGAACTCGTTTAAGTCCAATCACTTTGAGTTCAACCTGTTCGCACATTTTACGGATTTGACGTTTTTTTCCTTCTTTAAGAACAAAACGCAATTGATCATCATTAATCCATTCAACTTTGGCGGGTTTTAATTTCTCGCCGTCGATTTCAAGACCGTGATTTAATAGTTTTAATTTATCTTTTGGAAATACTTCCTTGGGAGAGTTTTGAAACTGATATTGAACTCGCACAATATATTCTTTTTCCATATTAGCATTTTCGCCAATAATTTTTTTAGCTAAGCGTCCATCTTGGGTGAAAATCAGTAAACCTTGAGAATCGATATCTAAACGACCAGTGACTGCGATATTTTTAAGATCACCCATTTTTAGTTTTCTATTTTTATAACCTGAAGTGTGATCACGATTTTCTTCATCCATGAACTGATTCTCAGGTTGAATCAAACGAATCGCCGGTTCGTATCCTGGTTCGGGTTGAGCCGAAACATAACCAATCGGTTTATTCAAAATAATCGTAATGAGTTCTTTTTGTTCCTGCATGGCTTCTGAAGCCAGGGTCACTGTACTGTTGGGATCAACTTTTGTTCCCAGTTCTGAAATCACCACACCATTTACTAAAACGAGTCCACGTGAAATAAGCTGATCGGCTTCTCGACGTGAAGCCAGTCCTTTTTCGGACATCAGTTTTGATAATCGTATAAATTTGGATTCGTCACTCATTTGATATTTATCCCACCATCAACATGAAGAATACTTCCGGTGGTGAATTTAGATTTCTCACTAGCTAAGAAGAAAATACTTTCAGCTACGTCTTCGGGTTTTCCAAGACGTTTAAGTAATTGAATATGACTCACGTTTGTTTCGACTTCTTTTTTTGCCGTTTCATCTAATTTGTGAAAAGGATGAATTGGGGTATCAATAATTCCGGGAGCTACGCAGTTGGCGCGAATATTTAGTGGCCCACCCTCTATGCTTAAGGACAAAGTCCAATTGACTAATGCCGCTTTCAAAGCGGAATAGGCCGATGTGCCAGCAATAGGTTTAATTCCTAAAGTTGATGAAACGTTGACGATCGATCCAGCTTTATTAGCAGTAAATATTTTCCAGCAAAACTGAGTCAGCTCAACCGTTGCCAGAAGATTCGTTTGAAATAAATCTTCCCAAAGCGTCGCTGTCGTATCTTGAATCGACGCTTGTTGGTAGATTCCCGCGTTGTTAACTAAAATAGTTAAAGGTGAAATCGTTTTCAATTTTTCTTCAATTTGAGAAAAATCCAGCTGGTTTAAATCCTGAGCTAAAATTTTAATACGAATGTTGGCATCTATTTTACGACAAGCTAAGGCGGTGTTTTCTAAACGTTCTAAATTTCGACCTAACAACAGAAGATCATGGCCTTCGCGAGCGAAAACTTTCGCTGTTGCAGCTCCAATTCCTGAACTAGCTCCTGTTATAAGTACTGACACTAGGCTCTATCCATTTCCATTTTAGCCACAGTTTGTAACTGCATATTTGATGTGCCTTCATAGATCTGGCCGATTTTTGCGTCTCTCCAGAATTTTTCTACGGGATATTCTTTGGTGAATCCGTTGCCGCCGAATAAATCAATCGCCATGGATGTGATTTTTTCCGCAACTTTAGATGAGTAATATTTGGCCATAGCTGCTGGTTGAATGAAATCTTGACCGGCATCTTTCAAACGAGCCGCATTGTAAACCATCAAGCGAGCCGCTTCTAATTCAATTCTCATTTGAGCTAATTGAAATTGAACGCCTTGGAATTGACCGATGGCTTTACCGAATTGTTCACGAGATTTGATATAATTTAAAGTCGCCTCGTAAGCGCCTTGAGCAATACCGACCATTTGTGCGCCGATACCTATACGACCTTCGTTTAAAGTTTCAATAGCGATTTTATAACCTTTTCCGATTTCACCTAAAACGTTAGCTTCGGGAACTTCGCAGTTTTCAAAAATGAGTTCACAGGTAGAACTGGCGCGAATTCCTAATTTATCTTCTTTTTTGCCGACAGTGAAACCTTTGAAATCTTTTTCAACGATAAAAGCTGTGATCCCTTTGTAACCTTTAGACATATCCATGTTTGCAAAGACTATAAAGAAACTCGCTTCTTTGCCGTTTGTAATCCAAAGTTTATTTCCGTTTAAAATCCATTTGCCATCTTTTTTCTCAGCACGACATTTTAAAGC
>CALMPX010000438.1 GCA_937871355.1 uncultured Bdellovibrio sp. | reverse complement strand
TATGGCTGGCTTTTTTCCCATTTTTTTTAAGAAATACTGGAGCTTAGGAGCTGACGAGAATCTCAGTACACAGCGCCTGGGTTGGGTTTTAGCGATTTCAGGTTTTGTTTTGGCCGTGCTATCTCCGTTGTTAGGGGTTCTTTCTGATAAGAAGAAGTATAAGAAAATATTATTAGGATCGTTTATGATTCTAGGAGTCTTGTCCACGTTGGCTTTGGCCTACATTCCGGCCGGACAGTGGTATCCCGCGGCGGTCGTGTATGGCTTCGCCCTTTTATTTTGTACGGCCAGTACCGTTTTTTATGATTCACTTTTAGTGGCGGTGGCTGAGCCGAAAGATTATGATATGGTTTCTTCAATGGGATATGCCTTCGGCTATTTGGCTGGTGGGGTTTTATTCGCAGTGAATGTTTTAATGTATTTGAAACCAGAACTTTTTGGAATAGCCACTCCGACGGCCGCCGTATTATTGTCTTTTGTAACAGTTGCGGTGTGGTGGTTTTTATTTTCGATTCCGATTTTGATGTACGTCGAAGAGCCTACGCATGAATTATCTGACGAAAAAATTTCGTTGTTGATTAAACATTCAATACAGCAGTTGAATCATACCGCTGTTAAAATTTTAGAAAATAAAAACCTTTTTTATTTTTTGCTGGCCTATTGGTTTTATATCGATGGAGTGTCCACGGTGATGGCGATGGCCGTTGATTTTGGAGTGGCGATTAAACTTGATTCAGGATCCTTGATTAAGGCGCTTTTGTTAGTTCAATTTGTTGGCTTTCCATCAGCCTACTTAGCTGGAAAATTGGCCGTAAAATTTAATTCACGCGAAGTTATTTTAGCCAGTCTCTTCATTTATATTTTAGCAGTGATCGGCGCATCTCAGATGAGTACAGAATTGCATTTTTATATTATGGCCTGTTGTATTGGTATGGCTCAAGGATCGATACAAGCACTATCCAGATCATTGTTCGCGCAACTTATTCCGGCAGATAATGCCGGAGAATATTTTGGATTTTTTAATTTATTAGGAAAATTTGCATCGGTCTTGGGGCCGATTCTGATCGCGGTGTCGACTATTTTATTTAAAAATGCACAGTACGCTATTTTAAGTTTGCTGATTTTATTCGTTATTGGTTTTTATTATTTATTAAAAGTAAAAAGCCGATCAGAGATAGCTTTGTCTTAATCAATGTCTTTACTTGAAGGAGCGTGCTGAGTTCCTTCGGGATCTTCTTTTTGATGAGCTTGTATACTAAGAGCTTTTTTCCCCGTGATGCCGACCCACTCAGGAAAAAAGAAAGCAAACGCGACGAAAACGATTGTAATAAATGCAAAAAAGAAAACAAGTACCCACATAATTTCCATATGGCTTAATATTTAAAACACTCTGTGACAGGTTACAACTCATTTGATAAATAAATCGCATGAGTTATAACCCTAAAGATCATTATTTTAAAAAGGCCAAAGAGCAAAATTTCGTAGCTCGTTCCGTTTTTAAATTAGAAGAAATTGATCAGAAACTTAAAATTATTCATGCCAACCAAAAGATTTTAGACTTAGGAGCCAGTCCCGGGTCTTGGTCTCAGTACTGTTCAAAAAAAATTGGTCCCCAAGGGCGAATTCTCGGAGTGGATTTAACATCTATTCCACTGAAGCTTTCTAATGCGACCTTTATTCAAGCTGACTTACGCGACATCAATTTAGAAGAAATCTTTCAACAGAATGGGTTTAACAGCCCATTTGATGTGGTTCTTTCCGATATGGCGCCAAAAACCACGGGAATTCGTATTACGGACCAGACTCGCTCATTTGAACTCTGCGAAATCGCTTTAGATGTGGCTAAGAAGTTTCTCAAAAAAGATGGTCATTTTGTGTGCAAATTATTTCACTCCGACGAATTCGCCACTTTACGTGATCTCATGAAAAAGGAATTTAACCGCGTTGAGATCGTTAAACCAGATTCGACACGAAAAATTTCAAAAGAGATTTTTTTAATTGGAATCAAAAAGCATTCAGCTTAAAACGACGACAACTCTTGATTGAGTGGGGGATGCATGAAAACATTTTTAGTCTTATTGACAGTTGTTTTTTTCAAAATTTCTTTCGTTCAAGCTCAAACAACAGTGGATCCAGATCGTATTATTGGGACGAATGATCTCGTTTTAGTTAAAACAGATCTTTCTAATATTCCAGTTAAATTTAAAAGCTCCATGGCCGCGGTTGGAAAGTTGAGCTCAGGTTGCACCGTCACACATATCGGACAAGGCTACGCCGTGACAGCGGGGCATTGTTTTTGGCAAACATTCTTTGACGAAGAATTAAAATTAAATGAAAAGTGTTCAGACGAAACCATCACGTGGGCGTGGACTGAGGGGTCGACCAATAATAAAACCTCACAATGTTTGGAAGTGATCGCGATGCAACGAAGTGAAGCAGATAATGTCGATTTTGCCATCATGAAAATTTCCGACGCACCCACGGCTCAGATAGAAATTGAATGGAAAAAGAAACCTAAAGTGGGCTCATTCGTCACCATTTTTTCTTATCCCGAAGAAGCCCCATTATCTTGGTCGAAATACTGCCGTATTAAAAAAATAACGGGCAAAGATGTTTTGCCAGGTCTTATGCATCACGTGTGTGATACGCTGGCTGGCAGCAGCGGTGCCGCCGTATTAGATGTAGTATCAGGTAAAATTGTAGGCTTACATAAATCAGGCGATGGTGAAACTTTAGAAGATGGAACAACAACGCCAGCAGTTGAGAACTACGCTATGTATATCACGCAGTCTCCCATGAGAAATCTTTTGATTAAATCAGGATATATTATTAAATAAGAACTCACGTTCACTAAATGATTTTTAAAATGAGGGGCCATAATGAAATCAATGTACTTTTTCATGAGTTTATTAATCGTAGGCTGTGTTCACGCATCACCGGCTCCAGCGGATTCTTATCCCGATGTGTGGTGGCAACCGGTTCCTGAATCTGAACTTAAAGGCTGGGAAATTCCCCCTCAAGCGGCCGATCGCTCTAAAGGTGAAGTTATTTTATCCAAAAGAAATGAATTAGGTCAGTTTTCAAATTTAGCGGCGACTCCATTTACTCTGGATGGAATCAAATACGCTTCCGTTGAAGGATTGTGGCAAGGGATGAAATATCCTGAAAATTCAAGTGACGAACGTTTGAAAGATCCTACAGTCGTATGGCCCTACACGCGTGAACAAGTTTATGCGATGTCCGACTTTGAATCTAAAAAAGCAGGCGATTTAGCCAATGCGAACATGAAAAAGTTAGGAATAAAGTGGATCACTTACCGTGGTCAAAAAGTGGAATACAATGGCGCAGATATACAACGTCACTATCAAATTATTTTAGAAGCTTCGCGAGCTAAAATTGCTCAAAACCCGGCTTTAAAAGCATTATTATTATCCACAGGAGATTTAAAATTTTTTCCTGATCACACGCAACAACCGAATCCGAACCCTGCGTATCTTTATCATGAAATTTATATGAAGATTCGTTCTGAAGTAAAATAACTGTCAAAATTTTAGACAGTATGTTGATCGCAAAAAGGCGCCTCAGCGCCTTTTTGCATATAAGGGATCACCTATTAGATCTCAGTTGGCATAAAATTCGAAGATTGCATAGTTAAGCGTTTTTACGTGCGGCGATCTGCATTGATAGGAATGAACCTCATCGAGGCATAGTGATGGAAGTCATTATATGATTAAAGGCATTAATCTATTAAGTGTTATCATCTCTTTGCACCTATCAGTTGCTCAGGCGCAAACTTTTGATTCAAGTGATAAAAAAGCTGTAGCCGATAACGTGCTTTATTTACGTAAAACTTTAAAAAATGCACCAGTTGATCAAGTGAACAAAATCGCCAAGTACCTGGCTTTTATTAAATTAACTCCTGATATGAAGAATTATAAACCAGATGTCTCTCGTTTATTGGAATCTTCCGTGCAATTTATTTTGTGTGATAAGTTGGACGATGTAACATGTCTTGAAGCTATTCCAGCGATTACGCCGTCATCAAAAATGCGTCTTGATGTTGTCGATAATTTAGGAGCACCGATTAAAGCGGGTAAAAAACTCGACATTGATTATTATTTTACTCAAGGTTGGTTTGATAACTACGTCAAAAAACAAAAGCCATTTGTTATTCCAGAAAAAACGGTAGCTATGCGTTTAGCCAGTGAAATCAAAAATCCTGAAGTTAAAGCCGTGTGGATGGCGTTATATGGAATAGATGATATTCAAGATTCGATGTCTTCTGTTTATCAAGCGGTCGAGGAAAAAGTTGTTCAAGATGTTCCGGTACAAGCCGTTGTCGATATCAGCGATGCGCCTATGGCCAATCAAATGCTGCGTGATTTTGATCTCGTTAAAAAGCATAACACTTATGAAGTCGTGAATATGCCAGGCCAGATCGATTATTCTTATATCATTCCTGAAAATAAAGCGAACTGGGCCTTTGGAGCTCCGTTATGGACTGAAGAATTTTTAAAGGATGCCGAGGAACAAACTCAAAATATGAAACCCAACGCAGCGAAATTATATGTTGGGACAAAACTTTTAAAAATAGGAGAAGACTTCGTCGGTAATGGAAAAGCCGCTTTAGGCGATGCGGTGTGGTTGACGGTTAATAAAAACGCCAGCAATGCCGATGAAACTGTGACTCGTATGTCCTATCAGTACAATTCGACAATGAGCTTTATGCGTTTATTAAACTTAAAAAAACACAAAAATGAAGAAGCGATGGCTCATGTCGAATATCCTTACTCCGGAATTATGC
This sequence comes from uncultured Bdellovibrio sp., assembly GCA_937871355.1. Lineage (GTDB taxonomy): Bacteria > Bdellovibrionota > Bdellovibrionia > Bdellovibrionales > Bdellovibrionaceae > Pseudobdellovibrio. The sequence continues at coordinate 4,872 of CALMPX010000438.1, read as the reverse complement.
ATAATAAATTTGTCGTTTTAGAAAATGAAAAAAATGAAAAATCAGTTTGGACCGGAACAGCTAATATTGCTCGGACTTGTATGGGAAGTGAAGAAAATGCCAATCTATCGATTCTCATTAAGAATGATTTGATTGCAAAAAGTTTCTTAGGTGAATTTAATGAAATGTTTACGCCTAAAGCAGATGGAACTCGGCCACCAACTTTAGTCACAGGAGTTTTTCATAATAAAAAACGCCCGAACACTCAAAGAAATTTTGTGTTTGAAGATGAGACTCAAGTGCGTGTTCATTTTTCTCCCACTGACGATGCTGAACACAAAGTGATTCTTCCTTTGCTTTACTCGGCTAAAAAAGGAGATTTATTGAGAATCAGTATGTTTGGAAGTGGAGGATTTGAACTTGTGCGCGCACTTCAGGCCGCGGTTGCAAGAGGAGTTCAAATTAGAATCGCGGTCGATAGATTAAGTGGTGCTGGTAATGGTTCGTGGGTCAAAAGTCCCAATGGAAATTTATTTGATAAAAATCCCTTTACAGCAAAACCCACAGGTACAGTTGAAGTGCGCGTGAGTGACTGGCCGGGATTGAATCATCATAAGTCGGCGACCTTAACTCGTCGTTTAAAAAAGGGTCTCTACCAACCTGAGACAATCATTATTGGATCACAAAATTGGTCTACCAGTGGAAATGATTCTAATGATGAAAACTTAGTAACGATCACCAATAAAAAGAAAGCCCTAGACATTATGCTAGCGTACAATCAAGAATTCGATACGAAGATTTGGGTGGCCAGTAAACCTGTCGACGCAAAATCGATTGAGGCTTTAGCTAGCGATGCTGCTGAGGACGCGAACTAAAAATGGCTTACGGTTAAAAATGGCCGTAGGTTGAGTCTAGTGAGTGATTAGTTTGTTTTTTCATATTTTGTTTGTAGTCTATTGATAGATGCACAGCTCATGCAAATTTATGCATAGGTTTGTCACATCAAGGAGACTGTATGCGTTTAAGCTTAAACCAAGCGATTCCCATCTTATCGGCCATTACAATACTAGCCAGTTGCCAAACAAGTCGATACTCAGCTGGAACAGAGCGCGAACAAGATCGTGGACGACGTGAGGTCGCCCAAGAGCAGCTCGTAACGGCGAATCAGCAACCGCCAGAATACTTGGCTCCACAGTCATTTGATATGTTATCTCAGTATGTCCCCCATAAATACGAAGTTTTATTCACAGATCCAAAATGTGGGGTTTATAAATATAAAGATGACGTGACAGTGAAAAGTCAGTCAGGTCAGAAATTAACTCAAAAGCCAGAGAACGTTTACTGTAAAAATATGTATGACTTAAAGCGCTCAGGTGATCGTGAAGAAAGTCCACAACATAAACTAGTGGATTGGATCAGTCAGCCAAGTACAACAGAAATTTATTTCACGTATTTATCTTTTAGTAACAAAGCGGTTAAGAATGCACTTTGCGACGCCGCTAAGCGTGGTGTTAAAATTAAATTCGTATTAGATAAAGGCCAAGATATGACACGTGCTGATGAGCTATTGGCCTGTGGTCCAACCATCGAAAGAAAATTACGTGGCGGCGTGATGGGAATGGCCAAAGACGTCATTGGTAAAGATTTAATCGGTCTCGCTCATAATAAATTTTTAATTATTAATCCCAATACTCCAGGAGAATTCAAAGTTGTCTTTAGCTCAGGTAATATGACTTCGGGTCCTGTTATCCATCATGAAAATTGGAATTTTATTACCACGAATTCACAATCACAATTTGCTCAAGCTCACTTGTGCGCTATGAATGCGGAATGGTCGGATGTTTCAGGGGTGTCGAGATCAGCCTATATTAAATCGATTAGAGATTGTCGCAAAAATATCACAGCTCCGGTAGAAAAAGATGTTAAAGTTTTCTTCGTTCCTGGGGAAGGGCAACCTGAGAAAGGTGTCACTGACGGAATAAAAACGGCTTCAGAGTACATGGTTCAAGGTGATGGCGTATTTCCTGGAATCAATTCAGCTTCTAAAATTTGGATTGGAGCCCATCGTTTTTCAAATGCGACCATGTTAACAGCCTTATCTAAAGCCATGAGCAAAAAAGTTAAGCCTGAATTAAAAATTGTTGCTGATGACGATACTTTTTATGCTGGTAAACCAGAATTTAAAGGTTTAACTGACGTCCAAGCCTCTGAGTATTATAATATTAAAAAATTAGTTGATGTTGGTGGATCAGCAAAATTCATGGAAACCAATATGGATGAGCATCAATTGCATCACAGTAAATATCTTATTTTTGCTGATAAGAAAGGAAATTTTACTTCTGTTTTTACGGGATCGGCTAATTTAACTTCAGCGGCGTTTAATGTAAATTGGGAAAACTCTTATTATATCAATATCCCCGAGGTCGCTCAGCAGTTTGCTGATCACTATGTTAAAATGTGGGATACCATGGCGACAGCTCCGGAGAATCTGCCGTCAACGCCTTCTGTACTAGAAATGTTAGTTGACCAACCAGAAATTAAATAATTTTTAAATCAAACAGGAATAAATATGAAAACAAAATTACCAATGAAAGTTTTAGCGTTTTCGTCAATGGCATTAGCCCTAGCGGCCTGTGTAACGAGTCAAACTCATAAAACAGCTCAGTATAATGATCCTCAGGTTGGAGGACGTCATCCTGCCGATGCCGGGATTATTCAAGCGGCTTTGCCACCCGTATCGGCAACGACTGAACAGCAAGAAAAAATTTGGAAACAATACTGCGTCGGAGAAAGAAATTCGATCGCCGTACCAGTTCCCAATTACACTCATCCTGAAGTGCTTTATGCCACAAAAAAATTAGCCTTAGTTGAACCACAAAGTTTTTATTTTTATTCAGGCCCACTTTATGCATACGGTTTAAAAAATGGAAAACTTTTAGTTGATCCACCGGCGAGTTTTCCGACTGATATCGCTGAAACGACGGAGGGTCGTAAGAATGCGCATGCGTTTTTAACTTTGTTGTGCGGTGAGTTTCGTGATCGCCCGACATTGATCAAAGAAAAAGTAAAATGGGTCACGAAAATGAGCAAACTACCGGTCAAAGCTCAGCAACCGATCAATCTTAAAAAAGATCATCTTTGGCAAAGTATGTCTGCTGAGTCCTATCAAGTCTACATTAATAACTCTGTCAAAATCTATAACATGAAAAAAAGAATGCAAGCTTCGATGGAAACGACCGATGCTGATGACAATACTGTCGGACCAGTTAAACTAGGTAAATACAGTGAAGAATCACCGGTTGAGCCCTATACAATTTGTGAAACAAAATATATTTTTCATAAATATGTTATACCGAAGAAAAATTTCAGTTCAAATACGACCTACGCACAGTACAGAAATGATTATAAAAAATTTAGAGATAAAGGGAACTATTGCACTCCAGAAGATAAGGATTATTTATACGATTTCCGCGGTGACTCGAATTTCAAGCCCAATTCACCTGAATCAAATGGTATGATTTGGTATTCATCGACTATCGCTAATAGTTGCATGCGCAACAAAGAAGGGCAGCTTGTACTTAAAGACAGCGTCAAAGACAAATTCGCCGAAAATCCAAATATCTGCCAAGATTATTTTACGGCACCATTTGCTCATCGTTGGTCAGCGGCGCGTGCTGGTTTAGCCACATGGTTATTCCACAGTCATGAATTAGATAATCTGTTTGCGGACAGTAACGACAACGTAACTGTTTTTCCAAGTTATTCTAACTTAGGTGTTGCCTTCGATCATTCAGGTTATGAAAACGAACCTAAATTTTTACCTCAATATTTAGAAAATCAAGCCGAATACTGGAAACGTAATGACTTGGGTTTTAATAAGATTACCGGTTTAGGAACGCTGCACGTAGATAAAGGTCTTGTGTTTGAACGTTTAAGAAATTCAGTTAATCGCCACACGGACTGGTATGCTAGCGGTTACGATGATAAAGTTTCAGGTTCGGATAAAGTTAAAACTCAAGCATACTCTCCGTTTGTTGCGAGTAGTTTTGAAATGGACGCTTCAGATGAATTCACCGCTCCAGGAATTACCGTCAGTTCTCCAGCTGATGGATGCAAGCATTGGATGTTTGTATTTAAAATCAAACGTGATCAATGGTACAGCTCTCGCTCGATCGCTCAAGGTAAACCGGTTGATTTCAACCGTAACTGGTTCGATGAAACAAGCTTGGGTACGAATGGTTTAGCCGATCACGAGCGGGCCTTAGATCGCTTAGGAACAGCGCTTGAGGGAGAACTCGATTCAATCATGTACCTCAATAATATTTCTCAGTCCGGTGGGGTACAGGACAAGTGTGGTTCGGGCTTTAAAACGAACACGCAAGGTTCTCCGCAACCTCAGTAATTGATTCGAATATCACCCCAATCTTCAGTTTTAATTAAGGGAACTTGATGTTCCCTTAATTTTTTTATGGTTTGGATATGAGGATGACGATACTTTTGAAAACGAGCGCTCGCAATAGCGAGCTTCAATTCAGGTAAGTGAATGAGTAAAGCATCTCCGGTGGATGTGCGGCTGCCGTGGTGACCTAATACGAGGTATTTGGTCGGTGGATTTAAAGTCTTCAAGCGCTTAATCCATATCTTTTCCATTCTGATTGATGAATCTCCAGGAATCAAAAAGGCGCTCACTTTCTGGACGATCGATCGATCATTTTTATTTTGAGCCTTTAAATCATAAAAAACAATTTGGTGAGCTCCGTGAGTGAAACAGTAAGGAATGGTGGGCGGTTCATTTTTTAAAGGCTCTGGGGGGCGTGTCCCCCAGCATGTATTTCGAGAGTTATGAACAATCAATTCAAGTTCAAGATCGTGAAATATATGAAAAGATAGTGA
>CALMPX010000437.1 GCA_937871355.1 uncultured Bdellovibrio sp. | reverse complement strand
GTCCACCGTTGGTCGATTGAGTCGTCGATTTCTGTAAAATCGTACCACCTTGATTGATATTTGCTGTGGTATTGGTTAATACCGCTACACGAGGAGAAGATAAAATCTTAATGCGATCTTCGATTTCATCTAAAGCCAACTGCGCGTCAAGATTTCCAAATGATCCCAAAGTACCAAAGAAAAGATTTCCCACAAACGAGCCCGATTGCCCCTTTCCAGGCGTGATATTTAAGGAAGGACTTAACAGATCGCCTGCGGGGCCTGATCCCGTTGAGGTACGACCAGGAGTCAACCCAAAGATAGGTAGTCCCGTTGCTGCGTTTCGATTGGTACCCAAACTACCGCCAATTGTTTTCGTGTATTTATCACTGGCTTCAATAATACGTGCTTCGATCATCACTTGTTGTGGTTGAGTATCCAAAGCTTTAAGTAGTTGCTCCACTTGGGCGAGTTTCGACGCCGTTTCAGTTACGATCAGCATGTTCGTTCGGGTGTCACTGGTTACGCGGCCACGATTAACTCCAGATTTATCCGAGTTACTGATATAGTCTTTAATTTTTGTTTCAAGCTTATCAATATCGGCGTAATTAATTGAAAAATTACGGACGATCAAAGGTTCGACTACGGCTTTTGATTCTTTTAACTTAACTGCGGCTTCATCTTCTTTAATGAGGTTATCGACTCGCGCGATACGTAAAATAGAACCTTGTCTGCGGTAGCCTAGTTTTTTTGATTTTAACAATATAACGAGAGCTTGATCCCAAGGAACTTTTCTTAATTTTAAAGCCGAATCTCCGGTGACGTCGTCGTCAAAAATCATATTCACGCCGCTCTCTTCAGAGATAAACTTTAAAATATCTCGAACATCCATCTTGGTTGTTTCGATCGAAATGGGTTTTCCATAAAATTTATTATTATTATTGAGGAACTCTTCAAGATCATCCGAGTTCATAATCCCTTTTGTCATTTCAGCATTCAGCTCAGCATTGTTACTCGGGCTTGAAGCCGGACTGTTATCAACATAGGATTTATTATTGGATGGGTTAGGACCAGATCCTTCGACTGAACTTCCGATGATCAATAATGAGTTGCCTTCAGGTTGAACTAAGGGCTCTGGAGAATTCGGACGTAATTGCACCACGAAGCGCGCGACATTAGAATCTTTCTTTTGGTAAACATCAACATTACCTATCGAAGAAGACATATCCTTTGTGTTTAACGGACGCTTCAAATGCCCTGGAACTACTGCATTTTGAACTTCAACGACGACTTGATTCGTCGAAGAGTTCACGCGAGTTGTATAAGACAATGGAGCATCTGAATTAATAATCACAGTACCGCCGTTAGAATTACCTTTGTACTGAACGTTCGTAATTTTAGCGATCACCGACGAATCATTCACCGGAGCTTCTACCGGAGCCGGAGGAGCTACTGGAGTTTCCGCGATTTGTGGCGGCGGCGGCTCAGGAGGAGTTGTTTCGACAATGGGAGCTGGAGCTGGAGACTCGTTAACAACTGGTGGTGGCGGCGTTGAATTATCGGATATATTGTTCAACTCTTGCTCTAAACTATCCGTGGAATCCCCAGGAGCTGGCGTATTCGAAGCTGTATTTCCCGCTGGAGTCGCTTTATCAAACTCACTGAATTCATCCGTTCCATCCCCTATTTTAACAGATGTATCTGGATTTCCATCAATTTCTAAATCCGCGCTGGTTAAACCAGCTTCGGCGCTATCTACTGCAAAATCGTCATCGATAACTTTTTTCTTGCTGGTACAAGAAATTGAAAAACTAAAGGCCCCTAATAAAATGAAAAGACTTAAAATTTTAAAAACTCGTTTTTTTGTTCTCACAAATCCTCCTGACGTGTGCTACTTGGTACTCGATGCTTCAATTTTTATAACTACAGGAATTGAGTTCTCGGTAACTATGATTTCACCCTCATTAATTGCCGTTATCATTCCGTTACGATTTCCCATACGGTAATTCTTTTTTAACAAATGTAATGTGCCCTTCGGATCAACCACCATCACCTTTGGGTTTTGTATATCCCACATAATGGCTATCGCTTTATAAGCACGTAGTGGCCAACGACGAATGGCCTCTACACGGTCATCTTCTGTCGTATCGATATTTGCATTTTTAATCAAATCCGATTCAAGATCATCGATGTATTTAGGGCGCTGAAAAGGGTCTCTATCGCCTAAGCTGTTCGTTATTTGCTTTACGCCATTTTGAAGATCTTGTTCATTCAATACGGCCTCTAAAGCTTTTTGAGCTGGATTTTCGTTTTTTACATTTGGACTGACTTCAACTTGTTGCGGGGCTTGTTGTGGAGCCTGTGGCATTTCTTGGGGACGCATTGTTGGCATATCTTGCGTAACTCCGGTAGGCGTTTGAGCCATCAAGCCTGGCGTGAAAAACCCTATAACTAAAAAAGAAACCAACATCATTTTCATAATGTATCCTTTTTTGTTCCGGCATTTAATGATTCGAGGGACTGCTTAAACCCGATAATATTCACTTTGAAAACTAAATCTTTTGATTTTTTATTTGCCGTATAATCTGTACGTACACCCAACTCAAAATCACCGATTTTAATTAATTTTTCTAAG
>CALMPX010000436.1 GCA_937871355.1 uncultured Bdellovibrio sp. | reverse complement strand
TAATCATTCCATCGCTTTATTGCCATTGATTGATTCTATTTTGATAAAAAATAATATGACCTTTGATCACATCGACGGTTTCACGGTGACAAATCGTCCAGGCTTAATTGGGTCTTTGATTGTCGGATTAATGACCGTTAAAGCGTTATCTGAATCTTTAAATAAGCCGTTCATCGGTGTAAATCACCTCGAAGGACATTTGTTAGCTCCGTTTTTAAAAGATGATCAATACTTCCCGCCACAAGACTTTAATTATCCCTACATTGCCTTAGCTGTCAGTGGCGGGCATTCGAGTCTTTATTGGGTCAAAGCTTTTTCCGATTACACCATCATTGGAACGACCAAAGATGATGCTGCCGGAGAAGCATTTGATAAGTTTGCAAAAATGATGGGGCTAGGTTATCCCGGCGGTGTTCTGGTCGACCGCATGGCCCAAGGTGGAGATCCTCATAAATATTCTTTTCCGCGGAGTCTTATCTTAGAAAAAAATCTGATGATGAGTTTTAGCGGTTTAAAATCTTCGGCTCATCGACTCATTCACAGTTTAGATACTGAAACTTTGGAAAAAGATAAAGCCGATCTTTGTGCCTCTTTTCAGGAAGCTGTCGTCGATGTTCTCATTCACAAATTAGTTTACGCGGCTCAAGTGTATAATACAAAAAAAGTCGTGATCACCGGTGGCGTAAGTGCGAATTCAAGGTTACGTCAACGTTGCGAAGAATTAAAAACTAAAGGATATCAAGTCGTTATTCCGCCGCTACGCTATTGTACCGATAATGCAGCTATGATCGGTTATACCGGGATTCAATATTTAAATCGGAATGAAAAATCAGAATACAACTTAGGGCCTATGTCGAACTCGAAAGAAACAGATTTTAAAATTGATTTATACCAGGAAGAGAAGAAAAAATGATGACAGCTCTTGAGCGCTTAAAAAAACGTATGGCCGAGCTCAATCATAGTGCCAATAAAGCGTTAGGTCAGAATTTTTTAATTTCAGATCATGTCATTGCTAAAATTGTCGAAGCGACGACATTAGCTTTATTAAAATTAGAAAAAAAATCTTTAATTGAGATTGGACCTGGTTTAGGAGCCATCACAGATTTATTAACAGAGCTCGAATGTGAGTATCAAGCCATTGAATTAGATTATTCACTTTTTTCCTATTGGCAAAATACCGGGCTTAAATTGACCCACGGAGATGCGCTTCGCTTAGATTGGAGCCAATTTGATGCGGATATTCTCGTGAGTAATTTACCTTATCAAATTTCATCATCAATTGTGATCGAAAAAAGTCTAGAGCCTTTTGGTTTGAAATACATGATTTTGATGTTTCAAAAAGAAGTGGCGCAGAGAATTCGTGCACTACCGCAGACTGAACACTACGGCATGCTCAGTGTCATAGCGCAGGAGTTTTGGAAAATGGAAACAGTGTGTGATGCCGGTCCACGTGATTTTTCTCCGCCGCCTAAAATTGCCAGCCGTGTTTTACAGTTCACACGCGTAGAGTCAGATATCCTTGATCGAAAAAAATATCTCAATTTTATTAAACAGTGTTTTCATCAGCGCCGTCGTATTTTAAGATCTAACCTTCCGTCGAAGTACTCAGAGGCCGTAACACAGTGGCTTATCGAGAATAAGCTCTCGGAGAAGGCACGTGCCGAGGAATTAAGCCCAATTCAACTTAAAAAACTATACTTTTCGCTTAATTTTTGAAAATATACTCTCAGTGAAAAACGAGAGCATACTCCTTATTCAAGAAAATAAACAAGCGCGCTTTGATTATCACATCATCGAAACGTTCGAAGCGGGTATGGTCTTGATCGGAAGCGAAGTTAAATCCATTCGCCAAAAACAAATTCAATTCAAAGATTCATATATTTCATTTCGCGGATCAGAGGCTTTTTTGCAAAATGCACATATCGCGGAATACAAAGCCAGCAGCTATAATAATCATATTCCCGAACGTCTCAGAAAATTATTATTGAATCATGCCGAATTGGTCAAAATCGAAACGTCGATCAATCAGGATGGATTAACATGTGTACCTTTAAAAATTTATTTTAAAAACGGCATGGTTAAATTAGAAATTGCTTTGGTTAAAGGTAAAAAAATGCACGATAAGCGCGATGCGATTAAAAAGCGTGACGTGGATAATCAGTTAAGACGTGCTAAGCAGCATGATCGATAGATCACTTAAACAAATCGCTAAATATTTTTTACATCTTGGCCTCACAGGATTTGGTGGACCGATTGCTTTAATTCAACAAATGCGTTTTGATCTTGCGGAATCAGAAAAAAATAAAGTTATTTCTGAGCAAGAATTCGATCAAGCTTTTACTATGATCAAAGCCATGCCGGGACCTGTGGCTTTTCAAATGGCCGTCTATATCGGAGTTAAACTGGGTCGATTCTGGGGCGGACTCCTCGCCGGATTTGGAATTATATTTCCGGCGTTTGTCATGATGGTCATTTTGGCGGTATTTTATGATACCATTATCGAGAATCATTTTTTAAACAGCGCCGTCCAAGGTGCTCAATACGCCGTGGCCAGTGTGATTTTAATGGGGTTGTATAAATTATCAAAAATTTATCATACTAAAATAATATTTTGGATTTTTACATTATTTGCAGCGGTGACTTTTTATTTTAAAATCATACCTGAAACGGGTTTGATTATTGGAACCGGAATTTTTTTCGTTCTGATCAGCATGACCGCGTTTAAAAATAAATTGATGAATTTTAGTTTTTTTATGATTTCAGCGGTTGATCAGGAAAGATTATTTCCTATTTTTAGAGACAGCTTTAAAACGGGGGCCTTAGTCTTTGGAACAGGCTTAGCCGCATTTCCATTTTTGCAAACAGCCTTTGTTGATCAGCTGGGTTGGCTCGATTTAAGAACCTTTAATGATGCCGTTTCTTTTGGTCAAATGACTCCGGGTCCGGTGACGATCGCCACCACATTTATGGGTTATAAGATGGCTCATTTTTATGGAGCGCTCGCCGCTTCGGTGGGACTATTCTTGCCGGCATTTATTCATATGACCACCTGGTTTCCTAAGGCCCTGAATTGGCTTTCCGCTCAGAAATGGGTGAATTCGTTTATCCTGGGTTCAACGGCCGCCGTGGTCGGCTGCGTGTTTGTCACTGTTTTGAATATGAATCAAAATGAATTTTCAAAGTACTCGTTTTGGTTTATTGCTGTCTTAGCTTTAATTCTTCAATTAAATATTATCCCCAATATTAAAAATATTTCTGTCATTAAGGTCATTGGTATCGGTGCTTTAGTGAACGTTATTTTTTATTACTGCGCTTGAGTTGTAAATGTAATTTCCTCACTTAAGCTACGACCTAAATCTCCAGATACAGAGACCGCACGCACTTTATAAATTTCACCTGGTTTCAATCCTTGCAATTGAGCCTCATGTGACGTGTACAGTTGATTTGTAGAAATTGTCGTGGTGATAACCCCCGTAGCCACATTCGTTAATTGGACTTGTGTTGTGGCCGGAATATCGGTTGTCCAGCTTAAGTAGACGGTTGTGGCTCCCAATTCACCTCGTAAGAAATTCGTAATAACAGGATTTGTTCCCACCACACAGGGGTTATAGTCTGAATTTGTTTTACTTAATATAAAGTTATTCGGTTTCACAATTTTCCAACCTCGGGCTTGTAAATCTTTGAAAGCTTGAAGTGGTTTTGAATTGTCGTTAGGGTTAAAAAAGAGATTGTTTCCAGTTTGTCCACACAGCGGATCGCTTCCAGCGGTATTTGATTTTCTCCAAATTAATACATTTGAAATGTGATACATCGGCCCTTGATAATAAGAGACTTCAATCGGCACCATCACATTTTTACTGAAGTGCACGGTCTGAGTAGCGCAGCCCATACGAGTCGGATGATCACCGTCATTACTGATCAATAGTTTATCTACGGCCACATCGTCGTTGGCTTTAATAGTTAAGTTGGATCCATCGTCCGCCAGCATAGCTAATTCGTATTCGCCTTCTTCATCGGCTTCGTTCAACATTAAAGATGAATTCATTTTTAATCCAAAGTATTCAATGAGCTTTTCACCGTTATCTTTAGCCAGGGTTTGTCCGGTCGGGGTGGAGAACCCCTCGGTAAACATGCGGGTCGGCACATTCATATCGCGCAGGAAAACATCGCTGTCAGCTTTTCGTCCGAATTGAACATAGTCCGTCGCTTTATACAGGCGTGGCATGCCGGCCTCTAAATAATAAAGCGAAGCTTTAATCCCGTATTCATAAGTTTCACTAGGACCCGTCGGAGGCGCTAAGGGGTCGCAGACCAGTTTGGCTGAAGAGTACATATTTACGTCGACTTTAAGATTTCCCAAAGAGCTTAAGCTCTCGGTTTGTTGGATATTTTCGGCGGCCTTTTGAAGCTTGACCTCGCAGGAAAATATAAAGAGGGCTGAGCTTAGAACAATCGTTGTATTCAGTATGTTGGCGTTTTTCATTTTCTAGCACTCCTTGTGTTAGTCCTTACAGAATAAGCGCTTTAAATTGAAAACCATAATGATTTCAGAATGTTTTTAATTTTGAAAATAAGTTCGACATTAATTAAGGACATAAAAAAACCTCTCTTAGAAAGAGAGGTTTTTTTGTAAAACGAGTTTACAGTTTTTTAGAAAACTACAGCTTAGCTTGTAAGAATAAGCTTAAATAAGCCTGATCAGTTCCAACAGCTTTTGGACCATCGTTGACCTTATTGCTTTGTAATAGGGGCAAGGAAAGGCTTGGAGAGATCATAAAGTTCGAATTAAAATTGTAAGTAGCTTGGGGACCAGCCTCTAGGGAGTAACCAGTTCCTGTTTTTTGATGCTCTTCATATTGTGCCCATGATTTGGCTCCGATTTTCCAACCTGTTCCGTCAATTTTGTAACTATAGATAGTTGTATCTTCAATATAATTAACGGTGTCTGCTGCAACGTACTTTGTGCTGCCGAAGTAACGAGGAATCAATTCATTATAGATTTCATGTCCACCTTCAAATTTTGCATTCAATCTGAAATAGTACGCAAAATGATTAATATTTTTATCAATACTGCGATCTGTTGTTTGAATGTAATATCGCAATTGTCCGTATAAAGTTAAATTTGAACTTTTGTAAAAATCAGGGTGAATCAGGGTGATACTTGAATCGCCTTGGCTCCATTTTGTTTTAGCATCATTTTTGTAAAAACTATTATAAGTTTGAACGGCATTGAAAAATCCGCCCCAGCCATTGTCCATGCGATACCCAGCGAAGGCTTCATTTTTCGATTTAGCATTACGTCCACCAATAACATCCATATCAGCTGCGCGTCCTGAATCAGTCGCTGCCTTGTAACCTAATATAATATTAGTTGCAGCAGGTTTAGCCGGAGCTGCTAATGTCGTCGCACTTTGTGTTTCAGGAGAAGTAGATATTGTCGTTGTCGTCGTTTGGGCTTGAACTGTTAGAGTAAGAAGTGCTGTGGTCATTACAAGGGTAAATAGTTTCATAAAAATCC
>CALMPX010000435.1 GCA_937871355.1 uncultured Bdellovibrio sp. | reverse complement strand
CACTGTTTACTTTAGTTGTCAGGTTGTTCATTATGGACTGCCGTGGCCGATTATTTTTTAATAAACGCGCACAACGATGCAGTAGCGCAGATGGATGTATCCATCTTTTTCAATTTTATCCTTGGGTGGATTGGGAAAGAACCGCGCATCTTGAAAACCAAAAACGGCTGCCGTATCAAACGGCGTGAATCCCGATTTTTTATTTATGACTGTTTTAATATATTTTCCATGGGCATCTAAAAAGACATCCACATCAGTGGACCACGCTTGGCCGGCTAAACTTCGTTTGGTGTCATCTGAAAAACGATCCCACAGATAATTTAATTTTTGTGACCAGCGAATATAAAATAAATCTGTCACTCGATTATAGAAGCTCGCATACATGTAGGCATCGGTATTTAAATTGACGGCGGCTCCGGATTTAATATCGTTCGGCAATTGATATTCAGATCGAGACGGCATATTGAGTTGCTGAGAAAACTGATCGCCATTGGGATCGAAGTTATTTGGATTTTTTTTCTTATCTTGTTCTGAACTTCTGAACTGTCCATTTTCTTGGGCGCGTGTTTGTGCTTTGGTGCGATTGGTTTCTTCGGCCAAGAATTTTGCTGGTGTATTCATGTCTAAAGTTTTAGAGGGATCTTTAATCGTCTTAACAATCTGTTTGACCTCTTTAATTTTTGATTGAGCCGGGTTTTCAACAATTTCGATCTCGACTGGTTTTTGTGTTTCAGTTCGAGACATGGACGGTCCTGGAAAGTAGGTGACTAGACCATACTGACTGAGGTGGAACAGTAGACTAAGGATGAGGGCGATACTTATTCTTTTCATAATGATCGATCAAAAAAACCTTATTTAGGCATTTTGACTCAAGTTAAGACGGATTCTACCGATAAGAGATACGTTAAGACAATTCTTTTGAGTAGTAAAAATGGGGATTTTGACGGGGGTCAAAGTGAGTAAAATTATCGATTTAGTTCCAAGATTAAAAACTGTTAATCAAGATACAGCTCAGTCGGCGAATAATGCTGAAGTTGTCGACTTACATGATAAAAAACAAACCATTCTTTTTCATGAGCGTCGTCAGGTTAAGCGAACTATTTTAACGGAGCTGATCAGTTCAATGGTCATTCTGCCCGAGAAGGGTTTGATGAAAGTGTCGATCCATGACATTTCTGATGAGGGTATTTCTTTTGAACTTGATAGTATTCACGGTCACTTTAAAGTGGGCGAGGAAATTTCTTTACGTGTTTATTTAAATCAAAAAGCTTATTTTCCCATTCAAGTCACGATTAAACATGTCACTCCTGTCCCCGAAGAAGGTGTCGTTCGTCATGGTACGGTGTACTTGAAGAATGAAGAAAATAATGTTGCGCTTCAGCATTTCGTTAAGTTTGTTGAGTCGGCAAGCCAGGGGTTGAAAAAAGATTCCGGCGATATGATGGTCACTCGAATTTCATAAATTTCGCTCATATAACGTGTCCGAATTAAGTCACATATTACGTGACTTTGGTCCTAGCCTGTTGTGCAATTTAAAGAGAACTCATGGTTTGAGTTCTCCATCACAACAGGGAGGTCTTTCTTGGCGGGTAACGAAGGCACTACAAAAACAACCGGTTCAGCAAAATCAAAAAGAAGAAAAGTCGTCCTTGATACGAATGTGATCTTATTCGATGCTTTCGCTTTATTAAAATTTGGCGATTGCGATATTCATATTCCCTTTGCCGTGATTGAAGAAGTCGACAAATTCAAGCGTGACCAAGGTGAAAATGGACGAAATGCCCGTCAATTCAGTCGATTCGTCGACGTCCTCCGCGGTAAAGGAAGTTTAGCTCAAGGTGTGCAAATCGATAATCACGAAACGTTTGTCTATATCACAACGGATATGAATATTTCAGGTTTCAGTGATCTCGATCAAACGAAAGCTGATAACCGCATTCTCAGCACAGCTTTGGCATTACAAAAACAACATCCTCGTACAAAAGTTGAACTTATTTCAAAAGATATCAATCTTAGAATTAAGGCCGATGTCTATGGGATCTATGCCACTGATTATGATAACTCAGACACAAATCAAGAAGACATGTACGAAGGTTATCTTGAAATTGATGTAACGCCAGCGGCGATTGATCAATTTTACAAAGATAAAAAAGTGGTTGTTGATCATAAAGTCTATTTCAATCAGTACGTTATTTTAAAAGATAAATCGAATCCAAATCATTCGGCTATTGGTCGATATTCAAAAACTGAAATGGCCATCGTGCCGTTAATCAGTCCACCGGATAGCATCTGGGGAATTCACGCGCGAAATGTTGAGCAAAGTTTCGCCTTAGATGCTTTGTTAAATGATGATATCAAAATGGTTTCTTTAGTTGGTAAAGCCGGTACCGGTAAAACATTATTAGCTATTGCTGCCGGATTATTTAAAACATTAGATGAAGGTAAATTCCAAAAATTACTTGTGTCTCGACCCATTTTTCCCATGGGAAAAGATATTGGTTACTTACCAGGGGATATCGAACAAAAATTAAATCCTTGGATGCAGCCGATTTTTGATAACGTTGAATTCTTGATGGGTTCAGATAAAAAAGCATCTGGTCGCGCGCAAGAATTAATTAATCAAGGCATGCTCAACATTGAACCGTTGACCTATATCCGTGGACGTAGCATTCCCAAGCAATACCTGATTGTGGATGAAGCGCAGAATTTAACTCCGCATGAAATTAAAACCATTGTGACTCGCGCCGGAAGTGGAACAAAAATTGTATTAACCGGTGACGTCTATCAAATTGATAATCCCTATGTGGACTCAGCCAATTCAGGTTTAACTCATGCTGTAGAGCGCTTCAAAGGTCAAAATATTGCGGCTCATGTTACGTTAACAAAAGGTGAGCGTTCTGAATTAGCAGAGCTTGCAGCAAATATCTTGTAGCGCAGCTGCAGAAATAATATATAAGGAATTGCATGACGACGACGGTGAATGGATCAGAAAAAGGCGTAGGATATAAATCAAGTGTCACTCACAAAGTGACGGATAAAATGGTCCGTCAGTTTGCAGAGATGTCCGGAGATTATAATCCTATTCATTTGGATGATGAATACGCGTCGAAAACAATTTTTAAAAAGCGCATCGCTCACGGTATGATTTTGGGTGCGCTTGTTTCTAGATACTTGAATGAAACGATTGGTTCGGGCGGGATTTATCTCGCTCAAACTTTGAAATTTTCTAAGCCCGTATATATCGATGATGAAATCACCTTTGAACTCGAAGTTCTTAAACTGCATAAATCTCGCGGTTTTGGTGTCGTCGGAACTGTGGCGCGCAATCAAGAAGGCGAAATCGTCATGAAGGGTGAGGCCACTATTATGATGGATTACGGAGTTAAAGCCTAATTTAACCGGTAAGTCTTACGTCGTGATAAATAAATAGCCATAAGAAATTCTATAAGACTTTATTTATTTTTTGATATGCTGATATCAGCTTTGTAATTGAGGAGTTTTATGAATTTTTATCAATTCGGTTCCATCGCTTTAATACTAGGATTATTTTCTTGTGCTCATGAGGTACCAACTTCTCGTGAGCCTTCTCAGGTTGTGACAAATAAAAATAAAATTCCATTTTTACCAGGTCCAACGTCACCGTTGAGGCCTCGCCCAGGATCTTCAGGTTCTCAGAATAAACAAGCTGCTTTCGCTCCACAAATAATTAAGTCAAGTTTAGACAGTTTAGACTCAGAAGCTAGCTTTGATTCGGCAGCTACTTTATCCGAGGGTTTTGTCAAAGGCGCTGTCGTTAAATTTTTAATCGATAACAGGACGTCTCCGGCCAAAGTTCATTTTATAAATGGAAACTACCTAGATGAAAAAGGAAATCGTCCGGAATACGTTCAATATCATTACTATTTTGCGCAGAAAGAATTAAGCGTGAATTTAAGTATGGATGAATTTAATCGTCATACTTATTTTACAAATGATTTAAAGCAAAAGCATTTTATCGCGGGAACTTTGCAGAAATATAATATTCTTCAAAATGGAAAAACAAATATTTTTTATGGCATTCAGTTTTATCCTCAAGATTACATTTCCGATCAATCGCTTTTGTTTGCTGCACGCATTATCAAAACGGCCTTGAATTTTGAAGAGGCGATGATTCAAGTGGTTTCTTCTGGATCTCAACAAAAAATAGAAAGTATAAAGGATCAACTGCAAAAATTGAATATGGGTGCAACATCCATTGATAAAATTTTTGCGGGCATTCCGTTTATTCCGATGCAATCAGGAGTAGCTTACGGCTATTTGCGTTTAAATCCTCAAGGTGAAGCCTTGGATGAACTCATGCCGACAGATATTCCAGTGTTTAATGAATTACCATTAGACTTATCGGTCGTTTCAGGGGTTATCACGACGGTCGTTCAAGATGCGGGCTCTCATATTAATTTAAAATCAAAAGAACGTCATACGCCGAATATGGTCTTGCGTGATCCACAGCGGATTGAAGAATTATCCAAATATAATAATAAACCAGTTAAATTGACGGTAGGTCAGGAAACTTACACCATTGAATTATCGACAGTGGCGAAGGTAAAGGCGGCCTTTAATAAAAATAACAAGAGTAAAAAATGGATTAAGGTCGTCAGTGGTTCGGAAAAAGCTCTGGTTTCTTTTGATCAGTTAGCAGCCCATATGGAACCGAGCAAAATACTTGAATCGGCTAAGTCCTACGGGGGTAAGGCTTCTAAATTAATGTTATTAGCTCATAAAAAAATGGCTGGATTAGACAGCTCGATTCAAAAACAAATGGGGTATCGTTTAACTCCTATTGGTTTTGGCGTACCCGTGAGTGCCTATGAGAGTTTCGTTAATTCTAACCTAAATTTGAAAAATAAAATTCAAAATTTAGTGCAAGCAGAAATGGGAGCTCAGGGAAAAGTTCCTCCATCGCCGAAGCAAAGAATTTTAATGATTAAAGAAATTCAAGATATGTTCTATGAAACAGAAATTTCTGCTGATTTAGCTCAACAAATTGAGGCGCAAGTTAAACAACTTCAATTGACCGCGGAACAAACGTATCCCCAATCGAAAGTAAAGAAATTAAAAATTAGATCCAGCGCGAACGCAGAAGATATTCCCAATTTCGACGGGGCGGGTTTGCATTCGAGTTTTTCTGCAAAAATTGACCAATTAGGTGATCCTCAAGAAAAATGTAAAGTCGTTGTATCGCAAGACGGTGTGGCAACTAAAGAAGAAGTTGAACCTGAAACTATTCTTTGTGCCGTTAAAGCGGTTTTTGCCAGTCTTTGGAATAAACGTGCTATTGAGGAAAGAAATTTTGCTAAAATTGATCAGAGTTCGGCGGTTATGGGTTTAGCGATTAACACGAACTATGATTTTAGAAAGAAAACGGAAAATATCAAAGAAGTGGCTAACGCGGTCTTAGTCACGCGTATTATTAACACCAAAGGAGTTTACGGATATCGTCTATCCGTGAACACGGATGAAAATCTTGTGACGAATCCGA
>CALMPX010000434.1 GCA_937871355.1 uncultured Bdellovibrio sp. | reverse complement strand
TTGACGGGTCTAAAATTTTTGAACATACCGCCGTAGGCTTTATCTCCAAAATGGAATTCTTTATCGATCCAACCATTATGAGTAATGGAATTTCCTGGATGAGCATCGATCACTAAAATTTCACCTGATGGTTTAACATCATAAATTAAAGCGGCGTGGCCACCTGTTCCGTAAACAGCTGTTCCGGGCTTGATTTGGTCTAAGTTTATTTTAGGAGAATAAAAATCTCCTGTTAGCATGCGGTACGTACCGGTTGAAATGGCATCGTTGATCACATTTTTAACTTTACCGAAATCACGCGCTATACCCGAAGTATTGGGCGTATTACTTTGTGTTTCTGGAATATTACCATTCACAGAATAACGGAGATCATTAAAAGATTTATCTAAAGCAGCTAATCCCTCATCGCCTTTTTCTAGTAATGTTTTTTGACGAAGTGCTTCGCGATTTTTAGTTTGATTTTCGCTTAATGGAACTGGTTTGAACCCACTGACAAATGTAAACGGAAGACCTTTTTTATAAGCGAAGTAGGCTCGTAAAAAATAAGGCAGATCGGCACAGTCTGCGTAATACATATTTTTCAGATCTTCTTCCGATCTTAATGGATTACCTGGGCCAGATAAACAAGTATCTAAATTTTTACAGTTACTGTAACCAATCGCTTTAACGAAAGCTCCATAGTCTTTTTCATCTTGCGAAGACCATTCCGTTTTCGTAACTTTCCAAGGCATTGGACTGCTGATCGCTTGAACGTTAGGACATCTTAATTGAATATCGTCATCTAAGATTAATTTCATGTATTTCTGACCATTATAATCGTAGGATTTCTTAATCATCGCACGACAATCGTAGAAACCACCTTTTTTCTTTGGAATATGGTAGGGATCGTTGTCAGCTACAGCCATCAACGCTGGATCTACTTGTGCTAAAGTACGAGTAATTCCTTTAAATGAAGCATGTTCTTCGGACTCAATCGGTTGGGCCTTTGTTTGAAAGGCGACTGATTCGTCTGATTGTGATTTCATGAATGTTGTACATCCATAAACGATCGTCGATAGCGCTAAAAGCAATGCAATTTTTTTCATATTTTTTCTCTTTCTATAAATCATGAACTACATCTTTAAGAATACGCTGTATTTGAGCGAAAACTCAATTATGACTAGACTAAAAATATCTGCACCTAGACTTAGGTCTCAAGGTTGGTTAATCGGGTCTTAATTTTGAATCGATGACTAGAAAAATTCCTATTTATTAGATTATAATTTGAACTTGGAGAAATTTATGACAAAAAAATTACAAGGTTATATCGTTACTGGAATTATGGCGTGCCTATTCGGTTGTGTTTCAACTCAAACTCAAGACACCGAAAGTCGCCAAGTGGCTCAAGCCGCTCAGCCCGCTCAAGCTTCGGAAGATCAACAGCTTGAAGCCGATTTTCAAGCCATTCTTAATGCACCCAATGCCAGCGAATTGGCCATTGCCAAAATGGATAAACTTTTCACATTGCTTTTAAAAGCTAATGGCTTTGTAGACAAATTCAGTCAAGAATTAGACACAAAAATCGCCTTTAAGAAAAAAAATCCTACAGAGCCAGTACCCGAAATTTCTCAATCGATTCCGTACAGAAACTTACTCAAGGCTTGGAATCTGAAAGAACGCTACTCTCATGAAATTGAATTTTTATATTCTCGCGCTTTGGACGTGCGTACGGATTTATCAACATCAGAAGAGCTTAAGAAAAAAACTCGCTCACTACTTAAAGATGTAACGACGTATGCAAAAACATCTCAAAATCTTAAACGTATCGAGCTCCAACCCTTGTTAGCCAACTTAGGAGGAATTTATAAAAAACATACTATAGCCTACAAAGCGGCTTTAAAAGAACAAGGCAATACCAAAGATATCGCAGCTATTTCGACGATCCCTGAATATCAAAATCTTGTTTTTAGCACGCCGGAAGCTTTAAATGCATATGCCAAAGAGACATCAACAAAAGAAAACTCATCTTCACTTTTAAAAACATCAAAATATAAAAATTTGTCAAATGAAGTTGATAACGATCTAAATGGTATCGCCGATCCCGTATTTGAGCGCGGTCCACAAGCCATCACGCAAGATCTAGCTTGCAAAGACGGTAAAAAAATATGCGCTAGTGTTGGCGAACCTGGAAACATGATTGGTAAAATTTTCCCTCCGGGTGTCTGGGCTTTTACTTATGATGACGGTCCATCGCCAGCGATCACTACAAAAATTATGGATCATTTTATTAACTATAAAGACAGCCAGAACCCCATTGGAAAAGCGACATTCTTTTGGACGGCATTCCACTTTGATCCTAAAAATGAAACCGATAAAGAACTTGAAGCAAATAGCGCTATGATTAAAAAAGCTGTTGCCAATGGCTTCGCCATTGCAAACCATTCCTATGACCACGCGGATTTAAATAAATCGAGTACGGATCGTAAAAAACAAATCAATACTTCAAACCAAATTCTTGAAGCCGCTGTTCGTAAAGAAGATCCATCTTACAAAGCACAATACTTCAGATGTCCTTATGGTTCTTGTTATGCACCCAAAATTCCGGCTGTTCGCCAAATGTTGGTGGATCAAGGACAAATGCACGTTTACTGGCGTATTGATAGTTTAGATTGGAAATTTAAAAATAGTTCTCTGGCTTCTGATTTAGTCATGAAACAAATGGATTTATATGATCACGGAATTATCCTTATGCATGATGTTCAAGAAACAACACCAGAAACAACTCGTATTGTCTTGAATTGGATGAAAAATCAAAATGACAATAAAGGTAAATCCTACAAAATGGTAACGATCCCTGAAGTTGTAGATCTTGTTAATGGCAAGTAGGCTTTTACTCTTCAGTTTATTACTCGGTTTATGGAGTTGCGCTGAAAAATCAGCGCAACATTCAGTTGAACCTGTCATGCCAACTCAACCGGTACAAACGGTTAAGACCATCGAACCTTTACCTGCGAAAAAATTTGATTATTCGTTTGAACAACTTCATGGGGTTGCTAATTATGCCACAGTTGTTTTCTCTCGAAGAATTAATGATCAAATTGCACATAAAAAATCGCCAAAAATTTTCAAATGCGATCCAACAGACGACGAAATCAATGTTTGGACCATGCAATTAAAAAGTCTCATTGATGAACAAACTATTTATGTTGAGCAAAATATCTTAACTGATAAATCCTATGTAGATAAATTCACTCAATGTGAAAAAACATGCATGTGTGGAGAGTACGCTACAATTTTACAAAATTTCAATCCAGTTCAACTCAACAAGACTCAATTGTTTCAATTAGCTGATATGGACCGTAAACATAAAGCTATGACCGAAGACCAAATGCTTACTTGTGCCAAGCAGTTCAAAGGCTTTTGCGGAAGTAAACTTCACAAACATCTAAAAAAGATCGTTCAACAATAAATTATTTTTTATCTAAGAATTTCTGTAAGCGAAATTGCGCATCTTCACTGATACGCAATTTACTGATCGTTTCTGTGGTCAGTCTCATGTGATCATTCAAATGAGGAGTTTCTCTTAATGCGTTGAGCAATTTTTTAGTTTCACGCATGCCTTCCGTTCCATTATCCGCAAATTTTTTAATAATATCTTCAACAGACATACTTTCATTATAGGTTAAATGGATTAACCCCATACCTACGGCAGAACTCGTATTAAAAATTTCACCCGAAATCATCATGGGACGAATAAAACTATCAGCGCATTTTTGTAAAATAAAACTAGAAATAACGGCTGGAGCTAAACCTAATTTAACTTCGCTAAAGCAAAATTTTGTTTTTTCTTCGGCGATCACATAATCACAACAAGCTAAAATCCCTAAGCCTCCGCCGAAAACAGCTCCGTGAATTTGCGCGATTAATGGATGCTGACAATTTTTAATAGCGGCAAACATATCCCATAATTTTTGTGAATCGATTCTATTTTCTTCGTAAGAGTATTTAATCATACTCTTCATCCAGTTTAAATCCGCTCCGGCACAAAAAGCTGTTCCTTCACCTTTAAGAATGATCGCTTTGATATTCTCATCAAAACTGATTGAATTAAAAAGTTCAGTGATTTCTAGAATCATTTCCGCATTAAAAGCATTTTTAACTTCAGGGCGATTTAAAGTAATAATACAAAAATTATTAAGGAGCTGTTTTTTAAGATGATTCATATTTGTCCTTTTGTGACATTACATTCTAAATACGCCCTGAGTTTTCTCGCCCCAGTTTTTATTCAAACTGGCCGAAATCCCCAAGGCTAATATTTTTCGCGTATCTTTTGGATCGATAATGCCATCATCCCATAAGCGAGCCGTGGAAAAATAAGCCGAGCTTTCTTTTTCATACTTATCTAAGGTAGGTTGTTTAAAATCAGCTTGTTCCTGAACCGACATCGCCTGACCTTTGGCCGCCAGCTGGTCCATTTTTACTGTTAACAAAACGTTAGCGGCCTGTTCGCCACCCATGACGCTGATACGTGCATTAGGCCACATCCATAGCTGACGCGGCTGGAAGGCGCGTCCACACATTCCGTAATTTCCGGCCCCGTAGGACCCACCAATCACCACAGTAAATTTTGGAACACGCGCATTCGATACCGCCATGACCATTTTAGCTCCGTGCTTAGCGATACCTTCTTGCTCATATTTTTTTCCGACCATAAAACCAGTTATATTTTGTAAAAAAACTAACGGAATTTCACGTTGTTCACATAATTCTATAAAGTGAGCCGCTTTCAGTGCGCTTTCGCTAAAGAGAACTCCATTATTGGCGATAATTCCGACTGGCATTCCCCAAATATGAGCGAATCCGGTGACCAAAGTTTTTCCATACAGTGGTTTGAATTCATGAAGTTTAGATCCATCGACAATACGAGCAATAATTTCGCGAATATCGCATGGAGTTTTCGTGTCAACAGGCAATACACCGTAAAGTTCTTCTATTGAATACAACGGTTCTTCGATCGGTTGATTTTTAAGAGAAACTTTTTTATGACGATTTAAATGTTTCACTATAGATCGAGTGATTTCTAAAGCATGCAAATCGTCTTCAGCGAAATGATCTGTTAATCCAGAAATTTCACAGTGCGTCGTCGCGCCGCCGAGTTCTTGGGCATCGACGATTTCACCAGTTGCTGCACGAACTAAAGGAGGTCCCCCTAAAAATATAGTTCCATTATTTTTGACAATAACATTTTCATCGCTCATGGAAGGAACATAGGCTCCACCGGCCGTACACGAACCCATAACGACGGAAATTTGAGGAATATTTTGCGCACTCATGCGAGCTTGATTATAAAAAATTCGGCCGAAGTGGTCACGATCAGGAAAAATTTCAGATTGCAGCGGAAGAAAAGCGCCGCCACTATCAACGAGATAAATGCACGGCAAACCATTTTCCATGGCAATTTCTTGTGCTCGCAAATGTTTTTTACCAGTCATCGGGAAATAAGTTCCCCCTTTTACAGTCGCATCGTTGGCAACGATCACACACTCTGTATTTTGAATGATACCAATACCGGTTATAACCCCAGCCCCGGGGGCTTGGCCTTCGTACATATCAAAAGCGGCTAAAGTTGAAAATTCTAAAAAGGAAGTTCCGGGATCGATCAAACCTTCGATACGCTCTCGGGCAGACAATTTTCCTCGGGCTTTATGCTTTTTTAGGGCTTCTTCGCCACCACCGAGTTTGACGACATGAACTTTGGCCAACCACTCTTCAACAAGCGTGGCCATGTGTTTATAATTTTTTTTGTAATCAGATGAATTTGTATCTAAAGCGGATTCAATAATCATAATTTATCCATTCACGCTAAAAGCTTTTTAATACGAACAACTAGGCTAAACTTTATTATATCTTTAGATTGGACTCCAGCTTTTGTCGATTTTTTTTGAACCCCAACGTCAAAATTAAGCTGAGCCGTTTCATTTTTTTGCAGATCGATGAAGAAACGATCCAAAGCGACTTCATCTAATTCAAGTTTAAGCCTTAAAGCCTTATTCCATGGATTACTTTTCTTTAAATTTGTTTCATAACTTTCAATAGAAAAGTGATGATGACCAACATGGCGTACCAACAATTGACGGATCAATTCAAAGCCAGAATTAACGACTAAACCCGCTTGTATTTCTGACTGACGATTGCAGTTAAATTTAGCGTAGGGAATCGAACCTGAAATATGATGATCGCCGATGGAATCTATCACAAATCCCGTACCTAATAATTCAGGAGAAAACCAGTCCAAGGCATAGTTTAAGATGGGTTTAACAAAGGGTTGAGCTATTCTGTATCCGTGGTCTAAATATTTTTTCATCGCTTGCATGTCTAAAACTAGCATGATGAACTTAAAAAGAGGAGTACTTTATGGTTAAAATTATCAGTCTTATTATCTTATTAGTCGGCATGGTTTGGACATGGTCATTGTTCAACTCGCCATCTAAAATGAACACGCAAATTCACGCCGAAATTCAAAGTAAATTAGCTCTTTTGATTGAAGATACCATTAAAAATAAAAAACCAAATTCATCAAGCTTTGAAATGAACCAGATGTACACCAGCAGCATCAATGAAAACTTAGTTTCAGCCCATTTCAGTTATAAATTTAAAGATCAAATGGATGCAGGAACTCCTGATTCTGAAGGGGTTGAGCAAACTATTTCTGGTTACGCTTTACTCGCCAAAACGCCTTCTGAGAATCCAGATCTTCAAAAATGGGTTGTTCAATCTATCAAAACTAATCAAGAAAGTGTCAGCTTTAATGAGGGCCTGGTTGTTACAGCCGGTGACACTCCTTCAAGCGAATCGACTGACACAAAAACAGAAATTCCGGCCCATTCTGAACATAAATAATGTCTAAATATGTCATCATCGATGAACACGGTGAAATTTATTTAGATAATATCGAAAGTAAAATTCAAAGTCCTGAAATTTGCAAAGAAGTTCTTAACAATTTACAACTTAATCTTGATTTTACTTTAACCACGATGATCGATGATGAAATTCATCTCGTTGAAGCTTTTGATTTTCCACTGACAGCTCATGCTGTCACGTTAGCGAATGATAAAGTCTTAATCCACACCGATTTTAATCTCTACTTTGAAGCCCAAGATGATCAATGGAGCGTGAACGCTCAGGACCAATTTCAGGGAATGACTTCATCAGGTGCTCCATTCAAATTGTCTAAAAAAGCTCAAGCCCAATTGTTTACTCAATGTGATGAATACGATGATGACAGTTTTACCTTGGGTGGAAAAAATATTCTGACTCCGCCTTATTATATAGAAAATAAAGATATTCAAAAGCCTCAATTTTGGGGAGAACTTTATAAAGCGGAAACGAGTCCTCGATGGGATTTGAACGAAGCGGCAGAAGCTTTTAAAGATATGCTCCATCGTCTCAAACTTCCAAAATCACGCATTTTAGTTTTAGGCTGCGGCGGCGGTCATGATGCCGCATTCTTTGCTCAAGCCGGACATGTTGTTACAGCGGTGGATTTTTCAACTGAAGCTATACAAAAAGCCAAAGCACAGTATGGCC
Source organism: uncultured Bdellovibrio sp. (assembly GCA_937871355.1). Lineage (GTDB taxonomy): Bacteria > Bdellovibrionota > Bdellovibrionia > Bdellovibrionales > Bdellovibrionaceae > Pseudobdellovibrio. Next base: position 4,684 of record CALMPX010000434.1, on the reverse strand, counting down.
ACCTTCATAATTTAAGCTTTGAACAAATGAATGTTTTTGATCTTCCCCATGAATGGAATTTTACTTTTGATGTAGTGATTGAACACACTTTATTTTGCGCCATCGATCCGACTATGCATCAAAAACTAGTCACCGTATGGAAACGCGTCCTTCACGAAGAAGGACAGCTTTTATCAGTATTCTTTACTATGTTTAAGCGTTTAGGCCCGCCTTATGGCAGCACTGAATTTGAATTGCGCGCTTTACTCATGCCCCACTTCCAGTTTCTTTTTTGGGGACGCCTTAGAAACTCAATTCCCGACCGGTTAGGTAAGGAATTATTCGTTTTAGGAAAAAAACGATAGTCTAGTCTAGTTCAGATCAAGATTTCTGTCTCAAAAACCGATATATCGGTGATGTCAAAATCGACCCACTTCTCTTATAAGAAAATGCTTTTCCTCGCTTTAAGTGCGTTAGGATTATTACTTTATTCGGTTGGTTTATTTTATACCGAAAGTCATCGTATTTCCTTTCAAGAAAAAATTAAAAATGATGACCAAATTCTTTTAGAACAACTGGTCGACCGTGCTTTGATGGTTGTTAAAGCAAATGATGAAATCAGAGCTCAATTGCGAACTGAAAAAAAGACTGCCGCCATCGAAAAATATAATAAAATTGCCAATGACTACAACAGCATTAATCAAGAAATTGCATCGTCTTCGTTTTTTACTGATCATCCGGATTTAAAAAAATCATTCATCGAAGCAAATAATGCCGCCTCTGCTTCTTTAGCAACGACCTACGAATGGCTTTCATCGAAAAAACCTTACCGTGAATTAGCCTCAAATTCTTCTTCATTTGTAAATCAATATGAGGCTTTGAAAAAACATTCGGCGCTTGATAGTTTTAATTTTAAAACATTTAACAAACCTACAGTTGAGTTTTTATTCGGTCTTATGGGGTTTGCAGTTCTGTCTTTACTATCACTTTATTCACTCATCAAAAGTAGTCGAAAGCTGAGTAACTTGTTAATACAAAAAGAATCTGAGTTAAAAACTTTTTTAAGTGTCATCGATAATATGTCTGAAGGTGTGATCGTATCTGATCGTTTTGGCTTTTTTACCTACTACAATCAATCTGCCCTCGAAATCATTGGACCAAATATTAAAGATTTGTATTATCAAAGCTCATTAGATCTTATCGGTTTTTACGATCTTCAAGGTCATAAGTTAACGAAAGCGGAACTCCCGTTTCACAAAGCTGTAAATAAAAATATTGTTACAGATCAAGAAATTTTAGTTAACAATCCCATTCATCCCAACGGGATCTACATTTCAGCTTCTAATGGTTTTTTCGTGGACAACAAGGGTGATACTTTAGGCTCCGTTGTCGTGATGAAAAATATCAGTCATAAAAAGCAACTTGAAGAATTGTGGAAAAAAGAAAAAGAATTGGCTATTGATGGGTCGAAGAAAAAATCTGATTTTTTAGCCTCTATGAGCCACGAAATTCGTACACCAATGAATGGCATAATTGGCTTAACGACATTACTCAGCGAATCTCCGCTAGATGAACAACAAAGCGAGTTTGTAAATATTATTCGACGTTCGGCCAATTCTCTGTTGTCACTCATTAATGATATCTTAGATCACTCGAAAATTGAGTCTGGTAAAATTGAATTGATTCAAAATAATTTTGATATTAAATTTCTAGTTAAAGATATTATTGAAAACTTTAGATTTGCTTGCACTGAAAAAAATAACCAGATTCAATTCGAATGCTCTGAAAATTTGAATAGCTACTTCCTGGCTGATGAAAATCGAATTCGTCAAATTTTGATGAATCTTGTGGGGAATGCCGTTAAGTTTACCACGAATGGAAAAATTACGATTAAAATTGATCTGCAAAAAGACTCAGATAAAAGTAGTCAACTGCGGTTCTCGGTCAATGATACCGGACCTGGTATGGACAAAGCTGAATTAGAACGCTTATTCCAGCGTTTCTTTCAAACAAAAACAGGAATTAAATTCGGTGGAACGGGTCTTGGCTTAAGTATCTGTAAACAATTAGTTGATTTAATGAACGGTAAAATTGGAGTTGATAGTCAGCCTGGCTTGGGCTCGACATTTTGGTTTGAACTTGACTTACTTAAGGGTATAAACGAAGTCAATAGCTCCAAAAATATTAAGTTATCAGATTTCGCCAATACATTCTCAGGTCATATCTTGGTGGCCGAAGACAATATTATTAATCAAAAAGTTATTTATCAATACTTAACGAAATTAGGTTTCACTGTCGATATGGCAAATAATGGACATGACGCGGTCGAATTTTTTCAAAAAAATCCTTATGATTTGATACTGATGGATTGTAATATGCCCGTGCTTAATGGTTACGAGGCCACGCGTAAAATCAACCAACTTCAATCGCATATTGATTTAAATAAACAAGTTAAAATCGTTGCTTTAACCGCTGAGGGACAAATCACCGGCCTCAATAAATGTTTAGAGGCAGGAATGACTGATTTTATCAACAAGCCTATTTTGATTGAAGAATTTATTTCAGTTCTCAAAAAATATGTATTTAGTTTTCAAAAAACCAGCCTTTATAAATTAAAAGATTTAACAGTAGGCGATCAATTATTATTAGAAGTCCTACTCGAAGAGTTCGCTCAGTCAACACCAAAAATAATAGAGAGCATGTCGAAATTTTATGATACACAAGACTACGAAAGTTTAGCCGATGCAGCGCATAGTTTAAAATCGTCGAGTGGGGCGCTCGGAGCAAAAAAAGTTCAAGCTATTTGCCAAACAATTGAAGACATTAAACACAATCCTGATTTGATTAACATTAAAAATTTATTGCTCGACTTAGAAAGTGAATTCAAAATTTCATTGAATGATATTCAGTATGAAGTAGAATTGATTAAAGCATCACCTAGCAAGGCTTCCGCATGAAAAAGATACTGATCGTCGATGATTTAAAATCTATATTAATGACTCTTGAAGCGATCCTTCAAAAAGAAGGCTATTACGTTTCTGCCTGCTCGAATTCCATTGATGCTTTAGACCGTTTTAGTATTGAACACTTTGACCTGATGATCACAGATGCTATTATGCCTGCTGGTGCCAATGGTTACACTTTGATTTCGACGATTAGAAACGGAACGCGCAACAAAGAAATACCGATTATTATGCTCACGGGAAAAAGAGAAAAAGCGGACATCGAACGTGCGCTTTCAGTTGGAGCTAACGATTATATCGTAAAACCGATCGACCCCGATATTTTAGTAGCCAAAGTAAAAAGTATTTTAGTTCAAAGTGAATCGAAGAAAACCAGCTTCGCTGCAGCTATGGTTTCAGCACAGGCAACAGTGACTATTAAAACAGAAATTGCCACGATTTCTGAAAGTGAAATTAAATTCGTCACAAACTATCAATTAACACCGGGACAACTTTACCGCTTTAGCAGTGATTTTTTTCAAAATTTTGATATCGACACTGTTAACACACGAATCACTGAGTGTACTAAATCCGAAACTGTCGCTAATAATTTTAATATTACGGCACAATTTATTGGTTTAACTGATCACGAATTATCGAAAATTCGCATGTGGGTTCGAAAAAAGCTGTCCGGCGTTTAGTTCTTTTCGACTGAACTAAATTGATCCTTATATTTGTCTTTTATTGATGTATTCAGTGAACATTTTAGATAATCAATATACTTAATTTCTTCATTTTCATTTGCTATCGAATATTTAAATAAATCAGTTTCATTATTTTCAAAAACTTCATCGCCGTCGCTAGTTCCTTTAAGTGCACCAAAAGCCGCCGATGCTGAAAATGTGTTAGATAACTTCAACGCTGGAGTAAACTGAGCTATTGTTTGTTTACCTTGTAAATTTGTATGGTTTAAACTTTCGTATAATTTATAAGATGACAATTTAATGTCTACGTTAACAATTCTTCCTACGGCTATACCCTTTAAGGTCATCAAAGATTTTTTCAAAGAAGTATCATTTAAAAAATCGACTTCAAAAGAATCATTCGGCGATATCTTTAAATCAAGTTCCTTAGCAAACTGAGTCCATAAATCACACTTCAAAGTAATTTTATCATATTTCATAGCCAAAATTTCTTCATTGGACTTGCCTTTAAAATCAGATACAGAATTAACCTCTATTTTTTGAATCACTGGTGGAGCTGGAGGATTTACGGTTCTCGTCGAATCCTTTTTGCCGCAAGAACAAAGGACTAAAAATACACACGCAGAGAAATAAGTTAATTTCATAAGAACCTCTTTTTAATTTAGTTTTTCATTTTAAACGACGAGGGTTTAGTAAATCGAGAAAAAAGGGAGGACCCTATAAAGACTACTTAACTGTCAAAAGTCTTTTCAGTTCGAAAAAAGCTGTCCGGCGTTTAAGCCGGACAACTATCCGATCAAAAAAGATGGGTTGGTTTTGCTATAAGCCGAGTTCTGTTCCATGTGTTAGTTCCCAAAATCCCCACACACTTCGGTAAGCATTCCTCTAGGCCTTAAGTTACTCTAAGGCTCAAGCGATCTGACCCGGAAACCACTAGCGAGCCGCTGTTATGCAAAGTTGCCTTTACAATGTTTCCCTATTTGATCTTGCTTCACGTCGAGTTTAGCTGTTTTCACTCCGTCAACTCCCCTCAAATCTCCAGTTCGCGATCTGAGGATC